>CBDUTM010000076.1:0-7068 GCA_965369985.1 uncultured bacterium
AAACATCTCTGCTTCCAATTCCTCCTCAATTCCTTTGGCTGAACGCGTGCGCCCAAAGAGTATTAGTCGATTTATAGGGCATAAAAAATATCTCGGAAAAGGAAAATTTCTCCGTGATCTCATAGATAACAATGACTTACTCAGTGTGATCTTTTGGGGCCCACCAGGTTCAGGAAAAACAACGCTTTCCAGAATCCTTGCAAACGCTGCAGATGCAGAGTTTCATCAACTTTCCGCCATCGATAGTGGTGTAAAAAATTTACGTGAAATAATAAATATTGGTAAAGCCAATATTACCATGGGAAAACGCACGGTGTTGTTTATTGATGAGATTCATCGGTTCAATAAAGCACAGCAGGATTCTTTATTATCCGGCGTGGAAACCGGAATTATTACATTAATCGGGGCAACGACGGAAAACCCCTCTTTTGAAGTAATTTCTCCGCTACTCTCAAGGATGAGAGTTATTAAATTGGAAGCGCTTACCGAAGAAGATCTTAAATTAGTATTAAATCTTGCGTTAGAAGAGGATGAGATTCTCCGATCTATTAATCCAATTATTGATAAAAAAGCAGTTAACTTGCTGATAAATACATGCAATGGCGACGCAAGGCGGCTACTGAACAATCTTGAATTATCGATCCGACTTGCCGGTCAAGATTCTTCCGTTACTCCGGAAATCGTATCTCAGGCACTGGTTACTCACACTCCGGGCTATGATAAGAAGGGAGATGCGCATTATGATACTATTTCTGCATTTATTAAAAGCGTTAGAGGCTCAGATCCCGATGCTGCAGTATACTGGCTGGCTAGAATGCTTGAAAGTGGTGAAGACCCCAAGTTTATTGCTCGTAGGCTAATCATACTTGCTTCAGAAGATATAGGAAATGCCGACCCCTTCGGCATAGTATTGGCAAATAACACTTTTTCAGCAGTGGAAAAAATCGGAATGCCGGAAGCGCGTATTATTCTAGCCCAAGCTGCAACTTATCTTGCCTCCGCGCCAAAAAGTAATGCTTCCTATATTGCTATCGGACGGGCGATCGAAGAAGTAAAAAATGGGCCGGTGTATGAGGTGCCGTTACATCTTAGGAATGCACCTACAAAACTTATGAAAGATGAAGGCTATTCGGATGGTTATATATATCCTCATGATCATCCGTCTAATTTTAAGGAGCAGGCTTATCTGCCGGATGAAATTAATGATAAGATATTTTATAATCCCTCGGATAACGGAAGAGAGAAAAAAATCTCCACAAGGCTTAAAGAGCTCTGGAAAAATAAGAAGAAATATAATCGTTAAGCTAGCTATATCCCATACCTGCATGATATTCTTTTTTATGTTGTATTCTGTCGGAAATGTAACTGCACAAAGAGGTAGTAGGGGGATACTTGAACTGATTCACGCTGGTGAATTGAAGACTGTGCGCATCGCCGGGAAACAGTATAGAAGGGCCGTTGGCGATGTATTATTCAGAAGGGGCGGAATGGATATGAGTAGCGATGAGGCCGAGTTTCTTCCCAACCTAAATTGGATAAAATTTAAGGGAAACGTTATTATTTCCGGCGAAAATAGAAAATTAACAGCGCCACAGGTAATATATAAAACAAATGAAGACCTAATCATTGCTACAGGCAGTGTGGTTATGTTAAACAATAATTCTACCCTAATCGCTGACAGTGTTTATTTCTACAGAAATACAAAAGTTTCTATTGGCATGGGCAACGCCAGAATAGTAGATGGCAACACTGAAATTTTTGCTGACAATATCCGATATGATGAAATAAAGCAATCCTCAGAAGCTAATGGAAATGCGATATTTAATAATTTGCAGGATAAGACGCAACTTCGCGGCGAAAACATTAATTATCTTTTTGACTTAGACTCCCTTATTTCAAGCGGAAATCCGATCCTTACTAAAATTGACACGACTTCCGAAGACACTCTGTATATCAGGGGTCTCCAAATGTCCGGAAACACAGCCACATCAGTATATTATGCTCAGGATTCTGTCAAAATTGACCGGCTTCAATTGCACGCCGAAGCAAGAAGGGCTGAATATAACGCCGCTGCGGGAGTAATTACTTTAAATGAAGAGCCATTTGTTCTCCAAAGCAATGAAAAACTAACTGGTTCAAAAATTTTAATGCTCCTCGACGAACAGAAAGTTACTCAAATATATGTTCCTGAAAATGCTAATGCAGAATCCATTCAAACTCTTTTTGCAAACAGGCCTGTAAGCAGCCTGTCCTCTGAAGATTCGTCGCTAGTCGATAATCTTATTCTAATTAGGGAAAAAGTTATAGACAAATTACACGGTAATACTTTAAGGATGTACATAGAAGACAATGAAGTCAAAAGGATAGTCGTTTCCGGAATGGCCACGAGTAGCTACCATATGTCTGAGGATAGCGTGCTTCAAGGTCTAAACGTTGTATCGGGCGATACTCTGATTCTTGGATTTTTAGATAATGAAATTAGAACGATATTGGTAATGGGTGGGGCCGCAGGAAATTTCAACCCGGATAAATATGCTGAGGGTTCGGATACAACAGTCTATTATAATTCCGAATCCATCTTGTACAATGTTCAGAGTAAAACCACTCGTTTACAGAAAAACTCCTCTATCTATTATGAAGACCTAAAGCTTACTGCTCATCAAATCTTGGTGGATTGGGATACTTCAATTCTTACAGCTTCCGGTACTGAAACAGCGACTCCGGATTCTATCTTTCAAGCTACCGGAGATTCCCTTATGGTTATCGGCCTACCGGAACTTAATCAAAAAGGGAATAAGCCGATGTACGGTGACTTAATGGAATATAATATGCGGACAAATCACGGAAAAATCAGCCTCGGGAAAACTCAAATGGAAGATGGTTATTATAGGGGAGACAAAATTTTAAGGCTTAATCCCAAAATTATGATTGTCTCTGAGGGTTACTACACTACTTGCGATCTCGACGACCCTCATTTCTATTTCAAAAGCAATCAGATGAAACTTATGGTAAACGACAAAATAATTGCTAAGCCTGTTATACTTTATATCAGCGGCGTACCTGTATTCGCGCTTCCGTTCGCAGTATTCCCAAATCGTTCCGGCAGACATTCCGGCCTGATACTTCCTTCTTACGGTTCCACTTTTTCTGACGGAAGATTTTTACGGGGTGGTGGTTTTTACTGGGCAGGAAGTCAATATCATGACGCCACGTTGATTGTAGATTTTTTCGACAAGAAAGGATTTTTGTTTCGGGGAAGTTCAAAATATAAAAAACGGTATGCGCTCAACGGCGGATTATCAGGATCTCTTACTCCACGCTCATTCAACGATCAGAACAGGAGACGTTGGGATCTCAGATGGAATCATCAACAAACAATTACTCCCACACTAAAATTTAATGGTAATGTAAAGCTTGTCTCTGACGAGAGCTTTTATCAAGATTTATCATCAAACAGAAATAGCAGGCTGAATCAGCAGTTAATTTCCAATGTAACTTTCAATAAACGTTGGGAGGGTTCCGGAAACGGATTATCAGTAAACCTTTCCCGAAATCAAAACTTGCAATCCAAGGACATCACAGAAGTTTTTCCAAGTTTCAATTTCCGTATGGGAAGAAAACAGCTTATCAAAACCGGTGTCGGAGATGATCCTCGTTGGTATAATTCGCTGTACTACACTTATTCCAATCGTGGCGAAAGAAGACGCTCCCTCAAACATACAACCATCAACGACTCAACGATAAGCGAAACTGAAGATACCAGAGAAAAATTAACTCACGCTGTTTCCGTTAATAGCCCACAAAAACTCTTGAAATATTTTACATTTAATCCAAGTCTGAACTATTCTGAAGGATGGATAAACGAGTGGACGGAACCACTGACTAATCCGGAGGGCAGTTTCATTTTGAATGACAATGGTAAGATAGAAACAAGGACCCGTCGTGCGTTCAAATCGAGACGTACTTTCGTATCTTCATTACAAATGTCCACCAAGGTTTATGGAAATTTTGCTCCCAATATTGGATCATTCTCCGCCGTGAGACATGTAATTACTCCTTCAGTCAGCTTCAGATATACTCCGGATTTCAGCAATGACATTTATGGCTACTTCGCTACGGGCGTTGACACACTCGGAAATAACCTTAAATACGATTTGTTCACCGGCTCGGCAATCGGCGCCACTCCATCTAGAATAACGAAAACGTTAAATTACAGTCTTAATAACATTTTTCAGGCTAAACTGAACGAAGGAAGTGAGAACGAAAAGAAAATTGATTTATTTACTCTAAACCTCAGAGGAAATTATAATTTCACTGCGGATATCAGAAAAATGGCACCGCTTTCTTCGAGTTTTCGAACCAAAGGTATCGCCGGAATAAATTTGGATATATCAACAAGACATAATTTTTATAAATGGATCGATGGCAGCATCACAAATGAAGCGACTTTTATTCCTCGTCTTACAAACTTTACAGCTTCAACCAGCTTCAATCTAAGGGGATCTGATAGCGTGGAGGAAGTTGACGAGCTGGATGATGCAACTGAACAATATGCATCAGATGATGTTGAGGCAAGGTTTGATAACTTGGATTTTGCCAATTTATCTGCTGACGCATGGAACGCAAGAGTTTCATTAAATTACACACTAAATAAATCGAATCCGGATAATCCATCAAAAACCTTCTGGCTGCGTGGAAATCTGAATTTTAATCCGACGAGAGAATGGTCAGTCGGATATAATTACAACATTGATTTAGAAAGAAAAATCATTACAAATCATAGCGTGAATATTCGTCGCGATCTGCACTGCTGGCAGTTTGCTCTTAATTGGACTCCATCAGGTCCGGGAGCCGGATACTTTCTCCTGATAAACGTGAAATCATTGCATTTAAGTGACTTGAAATTTGAAGAACGCGGAGGAAAGAGCAGCCTTTTCGGAAGATAAGCGTCCTCAATAACTCTATGTACTCAAAATCATATCTAAAAATCGTGAAATCTCTGAGTAAAAAGAAGTATAGATATCAGCATTCACTGTTTCTTGTCGAGGGAATTCGCGGATGTGAAGAGTTGATAAAATCCGATTTTCAGGTTGACAATATTTTTTATTCCGCACTCGGCTTGTCGGATACTCGTATCAAAAATTTATTAGACATTATTGGGTCTGATAATATCAACAGCTATGAAATTTCTCCTGAAGAAATGAACGGTATAGCTGATACCGTCACACCCCAGAGCATAATAGCCGTTGCACAACTCCCGTCGGATCCTATCGATATTGATTTGTCAAAAATGAGCAAGGTTCTCTGCCTGGAATCAATTTCAGATCCCGGTAACTTGGGAACTATTGTAAGAACAGCATCATGGTTTGGCGTGGATGCAATTATACTGTCCAGCGGCTCTGTGGATATTTATAATCCAAAAGTGGTTCGCTCATCTTCCGGCGGTATATTCAATGTTCCTATATTAAACAATGTGGCGTTGATTGACTTTCTGCGAGAAGCAAAAATCGCAGGATTTGAAATTATAGCAACAGTCCCGCATGGAGGGCAAAGCTTACATAAAGTTCTGTTTGCTGAGAAATCGTTATTGATATTTGGTTCCGAGGCTGATGGAATATCAGCTCCGATCATTTCTGCAGCTGACTCTCTTCTTTCAATTCCTTCTAAGGGAACAGCAGAATCCTTGAATCTTGCTATATCCTGCGGTATTATTCTCGGCGTGATGGAATTTAATTCACAGGCTTAATGCCCTTCATCAATGCCTTACTTCGAGCGAATATTTTCTAAGACTGCATCTGTCTAAGCCCTTGACTTACAAAAAGTCTTAAAATAACTTGTTGTGCTATGTTGGATATTAGAATATTACCGTCAGGAAAATCCGCTGTATGGCTAAGCGTATTTGGTGTAATATCAGCTTTGATATTGGCATCAATTACCTGGCTATTGTTAACTCCTTTTGCCGGAATTAAAATTTCAATTTGGATCGCTTTAATTATTGGAGAGGGAGCACTTATAATACCCGCCCTACTTTATGTCCGGTCAAGACGATATGATTTTCGGGCAACTTTCAGGCTGAATACTCCCCCGAAGGGAACCTTGTTATCGGCGCTGATCCTTGCAGTCTCTCTTCAGCCGCTTATTGATGAATTTGACCGTCTGTTATCTAGAATTCTTCCTCTGCCGTCATTTGTTGACGAGTATTTACAGGGCGCTTACGAATCTCTTAAAGTAGATAGTGTCACTTCTTTTGCCCTTATGGCAATCGGAGTTGTGATAATTGCCGGAATGGGGGAAGAGGGGTTATTCAGGGGGATCTTACAAAAATCTTTTGAAACGGAAAAATCTCCATTGAAGGCAGTTATTATCTCAAGCACCGTTTTTTCAATCGTCCACTTTTCACCACAAATATTACAGATTTTTTCTCTTGGAGCTCTTCTCGGCTATATCGCTCTTCGGGCTGACAGTATATACCCTTCAATAGTTTTACACATAGTAAACAACGCAATTGCCGTTACTTTTATTAATATGGAGACAACCGGCTATACTTTTTATACATTAGGAAATCATGTATCTCCATTGATAATTGTTCCTGCATTGTTCATATTTGTGTTTACATTAAGAAAATTTCATTCTCAAACCGCTGCCAGCATAATTATTGAGAACACAGATGTAGAATCTGCTTTTTGAAGGAGCCTCTGATGGCGAAAGAAATTTACAATAACGTGCTTGAGCTAATCGGTAAAACCCCGATAGTAAAACTCAACAAGGTCGGAAAGAAGGGTGGAGCACAGGTTTTGGCAAAGCTCGAATATTTCAATCCCGGATCAAGCGTTAAGGACCGCATAGCCATGGGAATAATTAACGGCGCAGTGAAGAGCGGCGAATTGAAACCCGGAGGCACTATCGTCGAGGCTACAAGCGGAAATACCGGCGCAGGACTCGCTATTGCCGCGGCAGTATTAGGATATAAAACAATCTTTGTAATGCCTGATAAAGTCTCCACTGAAAAAATACAACTATTAAAAGCGCTCGGCGGTGATGTCATTATCACTCCTACATCTGTAACCG
>CBDUTM010000077.1:0-7067 GCA_965369985.1 uncultured bacterium
GTAATGCGTATTGCTAACGAACTTGCGGGTATGACACTTGCTCAAGCAGATATAATGCGATCAGCCATGGGTAAGAAAAAGAAAAAGCTCATGGAGGAACAAAAGAAACATTTCCTCGAAAGCAGCATAAAAAGCAATCTTGATGCCGGAATGTCGAAAGATCTGTGGACGTTGTTAGAAAAATTTGCTCAATACGGATTCAACAAGAGCCACTCAACCGCGTATGCTATCATAGCGTATCGGACAGGTTACCTGAAAGCGAAATATCCCGCGGAGTTTATGGCTGCCACGATGGCAAGTGAAATGACCGACACAGATAGAATCAAGGTTTTGATCAAAGAATGTAAGCGCTCCTATATAGAAATTGTGCCTCCCGATATTTCTTCTAGCCAAACGGATTTTACGACAGGAGAAAATAAAATAATCTATGGACTTGCCGCTATTAAAAGCGTCGGTGTGAAGGCTTCAAATTCTATTGTTGCTGCTGTAGCCGAACATGGTCCGTTCAAAACTCTTTACGAATTCGTAAAACATGTGGACCTGCGCCTGGTAAATAAAAAAGTACTTGAAGCGCTTGCAGCTTCCGGAGCACTTGATTCATTGGAAGGCAAACGTTCATCGAAATTTGAAAGTGTGGGCAGAGCATTAGAATTCGCGCAGCGGCATCAATCTCAGGTAAGCCGAGGACAAACCAATATTTTTGACGCTGTTTCATCGGGAGCAAGGGAAAATGACCTGCCAAAACTTCTGGATACGGAGGAATGGAGCGAAGAAGAGCGTGTAGGGATCGAATTTGACTCTTTCGGATTTCATTTGAGAAAGCATCCGCTTGAGGAATTTGAATTGGAATTAAGATCATTCACGAATTATACTCCGGGAGAAGAACTATCCAAGGGGATCAATTCAATCAGAACCGGAGGTCAGCTAACCGAAGTTAAAGTGCATTTCGATAAGAAGAACAGACAAATGGCGTTCTGCACTTTAGAGGGAATAGAAGGTTCTACCGAGCTAATTGTATTTCCTGATGTATATGAGCAATACAGAGACATTATCAATAAAAATGAAAGCCGTGTATTAGTGTCAGGGAAGCTTTCAACAAGAGAAGAGTCAGAAGTAAAAATAATGCCCAACGAATTTATTTCTCTTGAAGGTTCGATGGAGGCATTAACAACCTCTGTTATATTTGACGTAGATCTTTCCAAGCATTCACCGGAAACAATTGATCGTATTAAGGAATTAGCCGATAAGTATAAAGGCAATGTGCGAATCGGATTTTCTGTAAAGATGGACGATAAAACACTTGGAAGTCTACTGTCAGGCAACGTGTCTGTAAAGCCGGATAAGAATTTTTTCAGTAGTGTAGATGAAATACTCGGACTTGGCTCAGTTCGTTTGAAGAGCTGATATCGAGGATATGATAGCTTTATTGCAACGAGTTACCAAGGGCAAAGTTAGCGTAAAAAATAATGTAATAGGTGAAATTGGGATCGGATTAGTAATTTTACTCGGAGTGTTTCGGAATGATACGGAGAAAGAATCCAAAATGCTCGCTGAAAAGACAGAAAACTTACGGATATTCAATGACGCGGATGAAAAAATGAATCTTTCATTATTGGATGTAAAAGGGGAAGCGCTTGTGATCTCACAATTTACTCTTTGTGCCGATTATAAAAAGGGGAGGCGACCGAGTTATTTAATGGCAGCGGAACCGAAAAAAGCGGAAGAACTATATTCCAAATACATTGTTGAATTACGAGAATCGGGCACCAATGTTCAGGTCGGTGAGTTTGGTGCGATGATGGAGGTGGATTTAATTAATAGCGGGCCTGTAACCATAACTCTTGATACAGAAAATTTTTCGAGATCATAGGGAGAGAAGTGGAAAAAAAGATTAGAGTGTTAATTGCAAAACCGGGACTTGACGGTCATGACAGAGGGGCGAAAGTTATAGCGAGCGCGCTTCGTGATGCCGGAATGGAAGTGATATATTTGGGGCTGAGGCAAACGCCGGAGATGATAGTTAATGCTGCGGTACAGGAGGATGTAGATGTGATCTCCCTTAGCATCTTATCCGGGGCGCATATGACGATCTTCCCGGAGGTACTTAACCTAATGAAACAGGAAAAAATTGAAGACGTTCTCTTAACGGGAGGCGGTATTATCCCGGAAAAAGATATGAAAGAATTGGATAAAATGGGTGTAGGTAAATTGTTCGGTCCGGGAACTCCATTAGCGGAAGGTGTTGACTATATTAAGGAATGGGTTTCTACAAACCGGAACATTTAATATTAATAAATGGCAGACAGTAAAGTAAAAAAATTAAATAAAATGACCGCCGAGGCGTTGAAGGGTGGCGGAGAAGAGCGGATAAAAACGCAGCACGCTAAAGGGAAGCTGACTGCCCGTGAACGGTTGGATATATTGCTTGATGAAGGAAGTTTCAATGAAATGGATATGTTTGTCAGGCACCGCTCGCATGATTTTGGACTGGAAGAAAAACGATATTTGGGTGATGGCGTTGTTACGGGCTACGGCAAGATCAACGGAAGACAGGTATTTGTTTTCAGCCAGGACTTTACAGTATTCGGTGGCTCGCTTGCCGAAGGGCATGCAGAGAAAATTTGCAAAATTATTGATCTTGCTGCAAAAGTGGGAGCGCCGATAATAGGTTTGAACGATTCAGGGGGAGCAAGAATACAGGAAGGGGTAGTTAGCCTCGGCGGATATGCGGATATTTTCCTAAGAAATACTTTGATGTCCGGCGTAGTTCCGCAAATATCGGCAATAATGGGGCCGTGCGCTGGTGGAGCGGTATATTCTCCGGCGATTACAGATTTTATACTTATGGTCAGAAACACTTCCTATATGTTCGTTACCGGTCCGAATGTGGTTAAGACCGTAACACATGAGGAGATAAGTGCCGAAGAGCTCGGTGGAGCAGATATTCATGCTACCAAAAGCGGAATCAGTCATTTCACATGTGATGATGAAGCGGATTGTCTTCTTAAGCTTAAGAAATTACTGAGCTATCTTCCTCAAAATAATATGGAAGACCCTCCGAGATTGGAATCTGATGATCCCGTTGATAGAGCTGATATGAAACTAGATTCCATAATTCCCGAGAGGCCTGAAGAGCCGTACGATATGATAGATGTTATACATTCAGTAGTGGACGATGCAGATTATTTTGAAGTTCAAAGTGAATATGCCAAAAATATCAGCATAGGTTTTGCAAGATTAAATGGACAATCCGTTGGTATAATCGCTAATCAACCTGCGCATCTGGCGGGAGTTCTGGATTCCAACTCCTCAACAAAAGCTGCACGATTCGTACGCTTTTGCGACGCCTTTAATATTCCGCTCATCGTGTTTGAAGATGTGCCCGGCTTTCTTCCCGGAACCAATGAGGAGTGGCGGGGTATCATTAAGCATGGTGCAAAATTACTGTATGCGTTCAGTGAAGCAACGGTACCGAAGATAACCGTCATTACCCGAAAAGCCTATGGCGGAGCCTATGATGTAATGAATTCTAAGCATATAAGAGGGGACTTTAATTTTGCGTGGCCAACAGCCGAAATTTCGGTTATGGGTCCAAGAGGAGCAACGGAGATTATTTTTAAAAAAGAAATTGCCGATGCGGCTGATCCTGAAAAAGAGGAACAAAAATTAGAAGCAGAATATAAAGATAAATTTGTGAATCCGTATCTCGCTGCCGAACGGGGATTTATTGATGAAATAATTATTCCGCATAAAACGAGACAAAAGTTAATAAGTTCTTTAGAAATATTAGAAAATAAGGTAGATTCTAATCCGAAAAAGAAGCATGGAAATATTCCGCTGTAAGAGTGTAAAATTTTGGAGCAACCATGAGTTTTCAAGATGATCAGGTCTTTTTAGAAAAATATCTCGATGAACATTTAAATACTGTCCTCGGACTTAGACTCGCTGAAACATACATCTCTACTGATAATTTAGAAGGCGCCCATCAAACGCTTACTGAGTTTCTCGAATCACATCCGGATAATGCCACTGCCATGTTTCTGTTAGGGGAAATTGCGTTTAAGGAAGGTGACAATGAAAAGGCACAAAACCTGTACGAAGAAACCATTCAATCTGACCCTTCATACAGTGCCGCATATCATCGTCTCGTAACAATAAGTGCGGATGGTGGAGATCAAACTACTGTAAAAGAGATATATGCTCTATTAAATCGCTTAAATCCTTTGGACACTCGAGCAGCAGCAGAAGTTGCTGACAATGATAGCGCCACTTCGCTTAATTCCAAATTCTCGAAGAAAGTATTAAATCATTTTACGCTTTCTACAGCTGAGCCTGAGGAGGAGAGCGAAATTGAACAGGATGCAGAACCAATCGAACCCGCTACGGTTGAAGATGATGAAGAGAATAAAATCAGCTCGGAAACATTCACCGAGCCGGAAAATAAACCGTTAGGTGGTGAAGAGGTAAAAACTGAAATAGAGGTCGAAGAGTTGACCGACGAAGAAGGTTCATTCGATTTGGATTCAGCGGGAGAGACTAAGGAGCCGGAAGTAACAGAATCCGATGAATCATCATCTGAAGAAACAGTTATGACAGACTCAGAAGAATCCGACGAATTCGGAGTGCCGAAAGAGGCTGAAGAATCTAACGATGCTGATAATGAATCTGAAGAGGAACTATCGGAATCTGAAGAGCCAACCGAATCCGAGAGCGAAGAACCGGAGGAAGATAATCCATTTGGTGTTGGCGGAGCAGATGATGCTGTCGAAGAAGAAACTGAAGAAGAAGGTGTTCAGCAGCCTGATAACGAAACAGTTGAAGAACCTGTAGTGGAAGAAACGGACTCTGATACTGAGGAAACATCAGAGGAAACAGCAAGCGAAACCTCTGAACCAGAAGATGATCCGTTCGGAAGTGATGAAGTAGCAAAAGAATCCACCGAGGATGAAGCAGATAAAGTAGAACAGACTGAAGAAGAGTCTGAAGAATCGGAAGAAGATGAAACGACTGAAACGGAAGATGAAGATCCGTTCGGCAGCGATGAAGTAGTAGAAGAAGCCGCTGAGGATGGAGAATCGGCTGAAATACAGACTGAGGATGAAAGTTCGGAAGAATCGGAAGAAGATGAAGCAACTGAAACGGAAGACGAAGATCCGTTCGGCAGCGAAGAAGTAGAAGAAGAATCCGCCGAGGTTGAGGAATCTGCTGAAGAACAGACTGAGGATGAAAGTTCGGAAGAATCAGAAGATGAGGCAGATAAAGTAGAACAAACCGAAGAAGAATCTGAAGAACCGAAAGAAGATGAAACGACTGAAACGGAAGACGAAGATCCGTTCGGCAGTGATGAAGTAGCAGAAGAATCCGCCGAGGTTGAAGAACCGGCTGAAGAACAGACTGAGGATGAAAGTTCGGAAGAATCAGAGGATGAAGCAGTTGAAGTAGAACAGACTGAGTCTGAAGAATCAGAAGTAGATGAAGCAACTGAAACGCAAGATGAAGCAGGGTCAGCAGGCGAAACCTCAGATCAGGAGGAAGATCCATTCGCAACCGAAGATGAGGCAGCCGCTGAAAGTACAGATATTGCTGATTCCATTGTAGACAAAGAATCGCGTGGCTTCGAGTTACCGCCATTCTCAAAAGAGACTCTGGCAGATATAAAGATAGATGATCAAAACGATTCTGATGAATCAAAATCGGAAGAAGGAATTTCGAATATGAATCAAGATGAAGGAACGGATGGATTAAATATTCCTTTAGATTCTTCTGATGATTCTGATAACACCGACAATATTGAAACTGCCACGGAAAATATGATTGATGAATCCGGAGCCGAAGAACATAATATACCGATAGATGAAGAGACATCTACAGAAGATGCAGGGTCTGATACACCCTCTGATTACGAATCTTGGGTAGATAAAGATGTTACTCCCGGATCAATGACATCAGGCGGAGCTGAAAATGAAAATAATATCAGTAAAGATACTTTTGAGGGATTATTATCAGAGCCGGAGGTTGCTGTAGAAACTTTGGAAAGTGAAGATCCTGAAGAAGAATCAGAAGGAACTATAGAAGAAATTGAAGATTTTCAAAAAAAGGTTGATAATATCTACAATTTGGATGAAGAAGAGGAAGTATCACCCCTTCAGGCGTGGTTTTTGGAAAGAAATTCAAGCGCCGATGAAGATGTAGCCGATAAAAAAGAAACAAAAACAGAAAATGTCGATCCGCCATTGACGGAACCGATGTCGGTGCCCTTTAGTGAAGAAAATTCTCAAGACGAAAGTGAGTCGGATAATTCTGAAGATAACGGTAAAGCTTGGGATGATTTTGTCGAGACCACAGGCGAGAACAAAAAAAGCTCAGTGAAAGCGGACAGTGCAGTGTCAGAAGATTCCGAATCGGTAGTTACAGAAGTTGACAAAGATCTTCAGAATATCTTCGATGATGTTGTTACCACGGAAAGTGATGAAACTGATAAAAAGGAAGATGATACCGAAGATTCAAAATCTGCATCTATCGGAGGAGTAAAACTCAGTAATGATCTAGCGACTTTTACACTCGCGGAGATTTATAGCAATCAAGGACAATATACGGAAGCGTTATCTGTTTTAGATCTACTTGAAGAAAAGGAAAAGGATATTGATAAAATCAAATCAATGAGAGAGGAAATTAAGAAAAAAATAGAAGCGAGAAATAAGTAAAAATTTTGATAAAAAATCGGATAGCAAAAATATTAACCTCTCTTGAAGATATAGGTCTTGATCACTTTTACCTGACAGGCTTGATGAACGTACGTTACGCAACCGGATTCACAGGTACGGCGGGTCAAGCAGTTATCTCAAAAAGTAAGTCATATTTCCTCACTGACTTTAGATATAAAGAACAAATCAAATCTCAGGTACAAGAGTACGAGCATGTAATTAAACAAAATATGCTCATATGTTTAAAATCCTTGGATATCCTAAAGGGAAATGTAAAAATAGGATTCGAAGCGGATCATGTTTCCGTATCGGAGCTGTCAGTATTGAAGGAAAATTTCCCTGATGTGGAATGGGTAGAAACAA
>CBDUTM010000078.1:0-7016 GCA_965369985.1 uncultured bacterium
AATAGATCCAAAAATCCCCAATCCTTGATCAGAGTGAGATTTATCATGGGCTGCCCCATTTTCTCTTCTCCGTCCGGGCTTTCCACCTGGTCAGTCTGATTTATTATATCAACAAGGTGCTGGGATTCCGTTACCCCCCAAAATACTTTGCCGATCCCTATTTTAAGATCAAAATCTCTTTTGGACAATCGCCAGATAAATTCTCTGATGTCAAAATGTGTCCTTTGGGAATCATGTTGATCAACCCTGTAGAACGGAGCTATTATAAGACCCTGATTCCCCTTACTCCATTCAAGATAAAATTCCGGATTAAAAGCATAGGACAGGTATTCTCTATGTTGTGTGGGGAAGAGCGGAGATCTCTGATACGTCCGTGATTCCGCAGAGAATGAACCCGTCATCTCGACACGTGACTGCGCATAAACAAAATTTATGTCTCCCGATCCAATCAAGAAAAGGAGACATAAAAATATCTTACGGATATATTTTGTATTCAGCAGTGACTATCTCGCGTTTTTCAAACTATTCTTGTTGAAATCTCTATCGCTGTATCCATTGCGAAATTTGTATTCCTTCCAGGTAAGCAATGTACTTTTCCCTGTCTGATGGTTTACCATTGCCATGGAATGAGCTTTCCATATCTTATCAATATATTTAGTGTAATCCTCATATTCTAAAGTTTTCAACAGATCATTTTTCCGGTCGTAATAATCAACCTTCCACGGTCTGTATTCAGAAACGTCATACCAGATAACCTGCCGCGTATAGCCTGATTTCTTATCAATCGGATCTCGTTCTAATACATACGTTTCTATGCCATTTAGATCTTCGTTGCGGAGGTATTTGTAAGTGTATTTTTCCACTTCCTGAGATGAAAGATCTTCAAATGCGAATTCGCTTCCCATAAAAGGACCCGACTTGTTATTTGATGATATTCTCTTCACACGCTTGAGCGCTGGAAGGTAGAGCCATTGATCGTCCGGACCCTCTTTGTGACTAAAGGATAAAAACGCCGTGCCTTTTACGTCTCTCGGAGTATCAAAGATCGATAGCGATTTATCTCCGTCTCCATTGACTTCAAGCGTTTTTACCCGTATAAGTCGAGTGCTTTCTTCGCCGTGCCGATTTCGAAGAGTCATATTCAACTGTGACGTAAAGTCTCCGAACCCGGATTCCCGTTTTTCGGCTTCTATTGCTATTTCAAGACCTTTTTCTTCCGGAGTTTGTGATCTGGCTTCTGCAGGAAACAGCATCGGCAGAGTCATCAATGATAATATCATCAGAAGACCCTTCTTCAATTTGTTTGAATAATATGAACTTATATACATTATTTTAACCTCTATTATTTTATTCGTTAACGGTGGCGGTTTGAAGTCCGTCATCAATTTGTGAAATATTTTCAGTTGTCCTATCGGTTTCTTCTGATTTTTCCATTTTCATCAGCAGAGTGGGAAGGAGGAAAAAATCCGCAATTCGCGCGAAAGTAATGGTGATCATGGTTAATTTGCCCATTGCAGAATTAAAATCAAATGCCGACTGAGCAAGTATTCCAAATCCCGCTACTAATATTACTGTAGTCACAAAAAGAGCTGTTCCGACAGTTGTAAAAGCATATCTGACAGCATCTTCCGAGCTAAGATTTTTCTCTCGGCGAGCTCTTAAGTATTTGCTCATAAAATGGACAGTGTCATCCACCACAATTCCTAAGGTCATCCCGGTAACGACAGCCAGACCCATACCGATCTGTCCGACAAAAATACCCCATACGCCAAAGCCCATAATTGCCGGAACCAAATTCGGCACGAGACTTAAGACACCATGTTTCACACTGCGCATTGCCACTATCAAGACGATCGAGATAGCAAATATTGCTAAAGTGGTTCCGAATAACATGCTATTGATATTTCGCTGAGAAATGTGGGCAAACATTATCATCGGTCCGGAGCCGGGGCTGTACATATAATCCGGAGCATTATCCTCCAGCCATTTCTCCGATCTCGCGGCAATACTTCTTATTTCGATCGTAGAGACATCGTCGAGAACTACAGTAAATCGAGTTGCAGATTTATCAACGTTTAGACTGTTGTTCAAATCGAGACCGTATGGGAGAGAAAGCTCGTATAATAGGAGATATTGAGCTGCTAGATTTCTATTCTCCGGAATTGTATAGTAAGCCTGATCATCTCCGTGCATACTTTTGTTCAGCTGTTTGAACGTTTCGCTTAATCGGTAGACGTGAACAACTCCCGGCTGAGCTAAATACCATTCTGCGAATTCTTCAAGCTTATTCAGATATTCCGGGTTACTAATTCCGCCACTTTCTCCGGCTCCCAGTGAATGCTCAACAGTATAGATACCCGTTAGATTATCTACAACGAAGTCAGTATCCTGTCTGAACACCAAACTCTCGTCGAAATATTCAACGAAAGAATCGTTTAACTCATTTTTCGGGATAAAGATCGCCAAAGCTATTACCACCGCTATTGAACCCCAGAGGAACCCTGTTTTCTTTATTATAACGAAATCTGCTAAACGTTCCATAAACGCCAGTTTTCCTCCTTTAGCCTGCTGTTTTACCCTGAAAGGCAATACTGCTACAATTGCAGGGAGAAACAAAACAGAATAAACGAAAGCGAAGAAAACTCCAATTGTGGTGATGTTACCGAGATCATGAAACGGTGGTACATCACTGAAATTCATGCTGAGGAAACCGATAGAAGTTGTAAGGCTCGTTAAAAATACAGGCATCATATTAACCCTTAAACTTTCGGTGATCGCATCCCATTTGGAGGAGCCGGTACGCATCTCTCTCAATATCATGATAAGAATATGAATGCTGTCTGCGACGGCAAGAGTCATTATCATTGTGGGAGCGGAAGAGGACGGACCAGTCATCTTTATTCCTATCCATCCCATAAAACCCATTGCGGTAATGATAGAAAACATTATAACCATAAGGGAAGAAATAGTGCCACTAAAAGAGCGGAGTAGAAACCCCATTACGATAAGTATAATAATACCCATCAAAGGCACAAGCGTGGACATGTCATTTTGAGACGCTTCACCAAAAGCATGATTCAGCATGACAACCCCAGTTAGATGGGTCTTAATGTCGGGGTATGAGGCTTCAAGCTCTTTCACTAATTCCCTGATATAGTCCACAACGATAAATGTTTCGGCGACATCCTTACCAGGAAATTGAAAAGTGACATTTACTCCTACAACTTTTGTATCAAACGGAATGATCACATCAAGTAATCTCGTTTCATTAATCGCAATAGTCCTTGCGCGCTCTAATTCAGATTCAGACATATTCAGCGCATCCGTAAAGAGATCTTCTACGATAAGGTCATCGTCATTAGCATACGTATGCTGGAAATTTGACAAGCCGTCTACGCGAATCGCATAAGGAATTTGCCAGGCTTTCTCAGTCAATTCCTCTACCGCGGCAAGAGTCTGATTGGTAAAAACATCACCGTCCTTCGGCTCCAATACTATAAGAACATTGTCGTTTTTAGTGTAAATATTCTGCAGCGCTTCAAAGGCAATAAGTTGGGGATTGTCCTCACCAAAAAAAGTTCTGTAATCATTATCAAATTGAATGAAACGGACGCCGCTGCCTGCAAGGGCAACGAATGCGATAACCAGTGGAATAACTACCCACCGCCATCTGATCACAAATTTAGAATATGCGACCACCTTTTGATCAAATTTGTTCAATTTAGTTGTATCTGGCATTCTTCTTATCTCCAATCCATACTATAATAGTAATGTTAGTAATTGTTTATGTTTTATAGACGTAAAATCCTATCCTGATTATTTCATCAAGAGCAATTTCATAATCATATCTTGAAAAACCTTAAGTGGCTTCGCATTCTTACTCGACTTCATCCGTAAAAGCGCGCCTTCTTTGCTGTTCATCATAAATTCCGCTAAGTCTTCTATATCATGCGATTTGCTTATCTCACCAATATCCTGAGCTTCCTGCAATAATTTTATTATGGGCTCTTTCATATGATTGAAGCTTCGTTCTGCTGCTTTACTAATGGGCTTATTAGTATCTCCCATCTCCTGACATAAATTGCCAACAAAAGATCCCTTCTGAAATTTCGCATCCTTTGTAAAGTGTTCGGTCATTTCAGAAAAAAGTTTTTCGATTCTTTTCAATGGAGATAACGACTTGTCTTCCAATATCTCGCTCATCATTTGGCAACCCATCGCGCAATAAGAGTCCATAAGATCGATAGCAAAGTCTTCTTTGCTCTTGAAGTAGTTATAGAAAGATCCCTTTGGGATGTTCGCGGCATCAGCAAGCTCTTGTACGCCGGTAGCATTGTATCCTTTGAGATACATAATGTCCGAACTTTTTTCCAAAATAGCTGCTTTTTTGTCGTCGTGTTTTGACATGGCAGCCAATATATGACCAGTCGTCTTATTTGTCAAGAACTTTTTTTATTTTGTTACAATTCGCACTTATCTGTCTAAATTATTAAGCCGATTTATTCTAAAAAGGACGCCTCTTGACGAGAGTGGTAAATAAAAAATAATTTTTTAGGAGTATTTTGATGTTAAGCCTCTGGAAAGACTCGGAAGGCGAAAAGCTAAGAGACAACCCTCTTGAGATGAGGGTTTACACATCCCAGCTGTTAGGCAAAGCCCCGGATCTCGTATTACACGGTGGAGGCAATACATCTGTTAAATCCAAAGAAACCAACATCTTCGGTGAAGAGGAAGATATTATATATATCAAAGGGAGCGGTTGGGACTTGGGTTCTATCGAAGCCGCCGGATTCGCTCCTGTAAAATTAGATCTACTAATCAAGATGGCAACTCTCGATAACCTCAGCGATTTCGATATGGTAAAGCTGCAGAGAGCGGCGATGACAGAACCAATCGCTCCCACTCCATCTGTTGAAGCAGTCCTGCACGCGCTGATCCCATATAAGTTTGTTGATCATACTCATGCAGACGCAGTGGTAACCATTACGAATACTCCAAACGGAGAGGATAAGATCAGAGAAATATATGGTGACAGTATGCTGATAGTGCCGTACGTGATGCCGGGATTTGTTCTTGCCAAAAAAATATACGAGATGACCAGAGAGGTTGAATGGAAAAATCTTCAGGGAATGATTTTGATGAACCATGGCGTTTTCACATTCGATGACGATGCGAAGAGCAGTTATCTGAAGATGATCGAGATAGTCACCGGAGCTGAAAAGTATATAGAGGAAAACGGGAAAGAAGTCGGAGCGATATCTTCAGATCCTAAAGACAACCCATTATTGCTATCTTCTATACGGAAAAAAGTGATGGATATTTTTGGAGCACCTATTCTTGCCTTACTTGATAGTAGTTCTGCCTCAATCGATTATTCCAATCTGTCGAATGTAGATGAAATCGCCACCCGCGGACCATTGACACCGGACCATATTATCAGAACCAAACAAATGCCTGCAATATTAGGGAAAGAAGCATTGGAGGATATTGATAAATTTTCAGAATCCTACATAAAATATTTCAAGCGAAACAGTGACGGAAAATTAACAAGTTTAGATTCCGCTCCACGATGGGCAGTCTGGAAAGAGCATGGAATAATTTCATTTGGTACAACTCTGAAAGCTGCGGAGATAGTATCAGACATAAAAGACCATACGATAAATGCTATTCAACAAGCGGAAAATCTTGGAGGATGGACCGCTCTTCCGGAAAAAGAACTTTTTGATATTGAGTATTGGGAATTAGAACAGGCGAAATTAAAAAAAACCGGAAACCCCCTCGAATTTCAAGGAAAAATCGCATTGGTGACAGGAGCTGCAAGTGGAATTGGGAAGGCTGTAACATTAGCCCTCAAAGCCAAAGGAGCAGTTGTGGCTGCATTGGATATAAATCCGAAAGTTACTGATTTCAATAATGAAGAGGGAATCTTAGGAATTGAGTGTGACTTAACCTCTGAATCAAGCATAAAAGAATCTGTGGATTCTGTCATAAGGACATTCGGCGGACTGGATATAGTTGTGAGTAACGCAGGGATATTTCCGCCAAGTAGCAATGTATCAGATATCGATCAGGATGATTGGGATAAAAGTTTAGCTGTAAATCTTACAAGCCATGAGCTCTTGCTTAAAACATGCGTACCATATCTGAAAAATGGTTATGAGCCGGCAATTATTATTGTAGCGTCAAAAAACGTGCCTGCACCCGGACCGGGAGCCGCAGCATATTCTGTCGCAAAGGCAGGACTTACTCAGTTAGCGAGGATAGCGGCGTTGGAACTCGGTGAGGATGGTATCAGAGTCAATGTGGTTCATCCAAACGCTGTATACGACACAAAGATCTGGACACGGGAAGTATTAAAAGAACGCGCAGATAATTATAATCTAAGTGTAGAAGAGTATAAAACGAATAATGTTCTTAAGACTGAAATCACTTCACAGGATGTAGGCGAGTTGATCTGCACAATGGCGGGTTCGTCATTTTCTAAAACTACCGGCGCTCAAATACCGATTGACGGCGGAAACGAACGAGTGATATAGCTTATTTAACAATCACAGTTATTTCAGCAAGGCTGATCGTATAATCAGCCTTATTCTATTTTTACCCTTATTATTCAAATTTTTTAAACGTTTTTGCGTTTGGATCATCTAACTAATTAGATAACGCGAAGAATGCTTAAAGATGTATCGAAAACGAAAGAGGAGCTGATATGAAAAGAAAAAAAATAAAATCATTCCTGATGGCGCTGATAATCCCCGTAGTGGTCACGACAGTGAGTTGCTCAAGCGCTCAGAGGAGTATCCACATTGAGCCGGGAAACCAAATCGCGAAGGCGGATGTGAATTTGCAATCGGCGTCGGTCACGATGACCAAAGAAAACGTTGAAGTATCGGTAAAGGGAGTAATATTACCTGATCCTAATGAAGGAACGTTACATCCGACATTTTGGGTAACGGTTATGAACAATCGGAACGAAAAAATTGATCTGATATTGACCGATATCGTTATGCCCGGCGGTA
>CBDUTM010000079.1:0-6997 GCA_965369985.1 uncultured bacterium
CTATGGGATCAATCGTCATGTAGCTTCAATTCCTATGGATGTTTTGTTTTCATTCTTATTTTCCGTCCACCATCTCAAAGCGCCTTTGCTGTCGAGATACGCTTCACAGCGAGTAATATAGCCGGCATCGTTACTGTGACCATCAAATTGTAGCGACAGAAACGGTTTATTTGACGTACCTACAATATAATGTTTGATATACGAATCCGGCCCGCACTTAAAATTCGTAAGGTAAATTATATGAAGATTTTTGTGTAAGCCGACTATCTTTGCAGCTGCAATTATTTTTCTACCATAATTCCAATACATATTCGGATTAATATCTGATATATCCACACTGTCTAAAGGAAGAAAATCCATCGGAATTACATTGACTCCGTAATAATCGCGAAGCTTGCTACCGATATCAAGAGTCATTCCCCTATCGTTAATATTGTATGTTCTTCCAACGAGAACAATGCCGATTTCCTGTGTCTTCTTCAGAGTATCGAGCGCAATCTCGCCGGCGGCAAGGATAGATTGATTGAAATTATGCTGATTTTCATATGCTCTTTCAACCGCTTCTTTAACATTTTTCTTCTTTTCACCGAGAGGCTTTAAAACATCAGACAAGGATTTAATGACAGAGTCTTTTCCGTTTCTGAATCTCAAAGATGGGGAGATTATTTTATCTGCTATATCCGAATAAGCAGGAGAATTTTTAACTACGAACGGTAAAGTTTGACCCCATGGACAGTAATGACTGTTTACATTCATGTCAGGAGTTGCGGCATTGATCATATTCGGGACAAAGAGATGGTCTGCGCCTTCTGAAAGAAGTTGTTCCACATGCCCATGATAAGCCTGTATTGGAAGACACGGTTCAGCGACAGAAGATTCAATTCCTTTTCGGATGATCTTTCCGTTGGTTTCATCAGAGAGTAAAACTTTATAGCCGAGGGTTCGGAAAAAAGTATTCCAAAACGGGAACTGCTCATATATATACATTCCTCTTGGTAGCCCGATTACTTTTTTACCGTCAGATTCCGGATCGTAATCCTCGAATAATATTTCACGCCTAAAAGAGAGCAGATTTTCTATAACAGGTTTTTTATCGTTTGTTTGTCTTCGGCGGAATTTATCTGAGCACTGATCTCCCCAAAAGGTTTTTTCGCCCTCAACGGTAAACTCCTGCATATTACAATAGTTCGAACATGCTTTACAGGTAAACTCACGAAGGGTGTAGTTGATCTTTTCAAGTTGGAAGCCGCGAAAACCTGATAATTCCTTGGATGCAGAAGTTTTTTCTAAGGCAAGAAGAGCCGCCCCGACAGCACCTATGACACCGTTATAGGGAGGTACGATTATCTCACAGTCAAGTACCTGGGCAAATGCGCTGGCGATAGCATTATTGTACGCGGTACCACCCTGAAAGAAAATGACCTTGCCTATTTTTCTGCCCCGTACAACCCGATTCAGGTAATTATAGACAATTGAGTAAGCCAATCCGGCAGTTAAATCTTCCTTTATTGCTCCTTTTTGTTGATATGCAGCCACGTCCTGCTGCATAAAGACTGTACAACGTTCGCCCAGTTTGATAGGAGATTTCGAAGAGAGAGCGAGTTCGGAAAATTCATCTTTTATGGAAATGTTGAGTTCTTCCGCACGTTCTTCAAGAAAGGAGCCTGTTCCCGCGGCACAAGCTTCGTTCATTGCAAAGTCCACAACAATTCCGTTTTCAAGACTGATATATTTTGAATCCTGTCCCCCAATTTCAAAAATAGTATCGGGTTTCAGATCAAGCATTGTTCTTGCAAGAAACTCTGCCCCTGTCTTGTGCGCGGTAATTTCATCATTGATAGTGTCAGCACCTAAAAGCTCGCCGATAAGCTCCCTTCCTGAGCCAGTGCTACCAACTCCTTTAATCGTGATCTTGTCGCCCAACTCTGCTTCTATTTCCGTGAGACACCGATCAACCACTTCGATTGGTCGGCCATCCGTGCGTGTGTATATCTCCTTAATCATGTTACCGTCGTCATCAATAACTACGAGATTCGTGCTAACGGAACCAACGTCTACTCCGAGGTAAACCTCTACCTTTTCATCTGAACCGTTCAATATTCTCGGTCTAATTTTATCACGCAGCAGCATTACCTTATCCATCGAGAGTGGTTTACAAACCGGAAAAGACTCTGATTTCTCGCTGCTGTAATCCGAAAGTGCCTGAAGATCCGGTAGGCCGGAATGATGCTTTGCATCTCTTTCGATAATAGCTGTTCCGATCGCTCCCATCCAGGCATAATATTTAGGGATAATAAGATCTTCAGGTTTCATGTTGAAAACCTCTATCATGGCGTCGCATACTCCAATGTTCGCGGCAACGCCTCCTACAAACGCAGCAGGTGTTTTGATCTTCTTTCCCTTAATAATACTGCTTTTATAGTTTCGAGCAACTGCTTCGCACAGTCCCCCCAATACTTCAGCGGGCGAGTAGCCCTTTTGCTGAGCATGGATCATATCTGATTTTGCAAAGACCGAACATCTCCCCGCTATCTTTGCACTGCGGTCTATGGAATTAACAAGTTCGCCCACATCTTCAATATCAAATTTAAGTCTAAGAGCTTGCTGGTCGAGAAATGATCCTGTTCCCGCTGCGCAATCCCCACTTTTTTCATAGTCGGAAATGCCAACCTTACCGCTTTCTGAGTCTCGCTCAAGCGTTATATATTTTGAGTTCTGACCACCCATCTCAAAGATAGAAGCCACATCGGGATAAAGTTCTCCGACTCCTCTTGCTAATGCCCTAAACTCATTTTCGTAACTTATATTCAATAAATTACCGATTAGGTCGCCACCAGAGCCGCAAATGCGCACTCCGTTAACCTCGTTTGACGGAATGTGTTTTAGTACATCATTTAATAGATTTAATGTGCCCGTAACGGGATTGCCTCGAATTCTATAGTAATTTGTAACAAGTATTTGTGATTCTAATCCACCGGAATTTTCTTCTTGATCTGATTTGAGAAATAGTTTTGTGTTAGTTTTAATTCTTCGAAGAGAATCTATGGAATTCTCGTCAGCCAGAACGGCTATCTTTAAGCTGACAGTACCCACATCGATACCTAAAAAATAACCCATTATCAACTATTCCTGTGTAAGAATAACCTGAATGTTATCGTCTGTATAAACAATTGGAACCCCCGTCCCCTGTAATCTGGGTAAATATAAAACCTTAAAAAGAATTACGCAACCATAATAGCAGGACTAGATCAAACACAGATGTGGCGAGACATGGACAATTGCTTAAAAGAAAAGTACCTTATACTGAGTATCAGTAAATTGCAGCAAAAAGGCACTAAAATATGACATCTTCGGGAGCAGAATGGCCGGAGACTCTAATTAACAGCTGAGAGCGTGAAGTATTGAGATTCAAAATCTGGGACGCGTATAGAAACACGGAAACTGCCTTAAATTGAATGTTTTATGAACTCGGGCAATTTTTTTAGAAACTATCGGAATGCAGCCTATTTCTGATCAGTCATATTTTCAACAGTTACCATTCAGTACCTATTGCCGGTGAATAGCGAAGAGCAAATAATGCTGGACCAATTCGGTGATGATTACAAAATGTATATGGAGAGTACTGGGCGTCTCATACCAAAGTCTTTAAACATGTCCCATAAACGTAGGTTATGAGACTATGCTACTTCAACAACACCATCTTTCTTGTCTGGACGAAATTGTTCAATCGTCTTTTCTTAAAATCAACGAAACCATTCGTGGGGATTAAAGTCCAATTTTTCAGACTGCACGTAATTCCTGAGAACATTCGTGACTGCATCTGTTAAATCTGTAATAAGGTTTTCTTTTTCAAGCTGCAACCGATGTTTGAATATAGCGAACTCAATAGTAACTTTCAGTTCCTGAACATCAACAGGTTTGATTAAGTATCCCATCGGCTCCACTTGCTTTGCTCTTTCTATAGTATCATTGTCGTAAGAGCCCGTAACAAACACCACCGGAATGTTGTGAAGAGATTTTAATTCTTTAGCCGTCTCAATGCCGTCAGTCTCGCCACTGAGTTCTATATCCATCAGTACTAAATCAGGCTGCATCTCACCGGCATTATAAATGGCATCCTTTCCTGTGGGCGATGAGTTTGTAACTATGTGCCCTATGCTTGTGATAAGCTTCTGTAGAATCTCTGCAACATCCTCATCGTCTTCGACGATTTGGATTTTATATTGTTTTAGCGTCATGATTCCTCCCTCAGGCATCTAATAATGGCAATTATCAATATCTATTTTAATCCAATTTCTTCTCCAGCTGCTCATTCACTATTTTTAAGAGTTCGTTTTCCAATTCAGCTGGTTTTATTATTTGTGGGATCTGTTTTTCTCTTAAAAATTTCAATACTTCTGGAAGCATGAATGCACCTGTTATCATCACAAATGTTTGTCTTGGATTAATTTCTTTGATTGCTTCATATAACTCTAATCCATTCATCTCCGGCATTTCGTAATCACTTAAGACTAAATCCGGCTCAAAATCTGAGAAGAGGCGTAGTGCTTCCCTACCACTCAGACTTGTTCGAACAAGGAAGCCCCTGCTGGATAGAAACTCTGAGAACAAATCTCCAATATATGCATCATCATCAACAATAAGAATTTTCTTTTTCTGCATGGAATAATCAGCGAGAGGAATTGAGAGGGAAAATATCGTTCTCTTACCCGGTTCTGATTCGACTGCGATTGTACCGCCATGCATCACCTCTATTATTTCCTTAACTATTACTAAGCCCAGTCCGGTTCCCTTACCTGATTCCTTGGTTGTGTAATAATGATCGAAAATGGATTTAATGTCATCTGGATTTATTCCTTCACCATTGTCTGTAACGAATGCTATTACGGCTTTCCCGTCCTTTGATAGCTTCGTACCCACACTAATTTTACTGTTAGCCATCCCGTGAACGGCATCTGCAGAGTTTATCAACAGATTTCTGATCACCTGTTCAAGGCTGGCGGAATCACCGAGGATTTCTGGTTCTCTGTCTACGTAAGACTCTACAAATCCAATATGTTTCAGTTGACCTAACGGTCTTAGGGACTCAATTGCACTCTGGATAACACTCTTGAACTTTAAGTTTATCATCTTAATTTCTGTTGGTTTCGCCAGGTCCATGTATCTTCTGGTCAAGTCTCTAATTTGTTCAGCTTTTTCTGCAATCTTTTCATATGGTTTTTTAAGATCAGGGTCAGTTATTTGTTGAGCCTGTAATTCTGCTTGTCCCATTATAACAGTAAGTGGATTATTAATTTCATGGGCAATTTTAGCTGCCATCTCACCCAAAGAAGCGAGTTTTTCTGCCCTTACGAGAGTATCTCTAAGTTGTGCTTCCTGCTCAAATGATTTTTCAAGTTCTTTGTTCGTCTGAAGTAGCATTAAATGTTGATTACTCAGCTCTTTCTCCGCTTGCTTGAGTTTGACCATCTCACTCAGGCTTCGGGCGATAGTATCGATAAGATTACGCTCTTCCTTCAAGAACGGTCCTTCGTCCAGCTCAGGACACAGTTCTATATAATACACCTCAACAGTGCCTCGTTTATTGCCGTCCACGATAATATCACTCATTTGTTTCCACTCAGTTTCCACAAAGGATTCTGAGGAGTACTCCACTCCGTTAAAAACTATCCTTGCACGCGTGATTTCTGGATAGTGCCAACCAGGGGGGATGAGGGCGATGACATCGCTGAAGATTTCTTCTTTAGTATCACGTTCTCGGATAGACATGGCTATTCCATACGAACATTTGAGTTCTTTAACGCGTTCGCTAAGATTGTGCTTCTGTTCCCGTAGGATGACATCTGCCTTTTTGCGGTCTGTGATATCTTTCTGTACAGAAATGGAATAGAGTACCTCGCCATCCATATTTCTGATAGAATCGACACTCAGCAATATATTTTTTATATCGCCGGTTTTTGTGATAATATCCAATTCTACATCTGTTAATTTTCCTTTCTTTGTCCACTCCTTGAAAACTTCTTTTACTTTTTCTTTCATAGAAGATGGATAGATAGTTTTTAGCAAAGGTTTACCAATAAGCTCCTCCTTCATGTAGCCTAATGCTGATAGTGCAGCAGAATTGATATCAATTATATTGCCTTCAGGTGATACCATATAGAAGTAATCAGGCGCATTTTCAAAAAACTGTCTGAACTTCTTCTCGTTCTCGTGCAATAGATCCTCTGCTATCCGCAGTTCGGTGATATCCTGAACTGTGCCCATTGACCTTAAGGGATTCCCGTTCTCATCATAGAAAGTTTCACAACGCTCATTAACGTATTTTAATGTGCCATCTTTAAGTAATAGCCTATGTACAATTTCATATGGTACTTTATTCTTTACCGAAACAGTATAAGCAGTATTCACCATCTCTCTATCATCCGGGTGAATATTATCCAAGAATGCTTCAAATGTGGCTCCAAATTCTTGCGGCTTCATTCCAAACATTCTGTATACTTCATCGGACCAGACCAAGTTGTTTGTTATAAGGTTCAAGTCCCAGCTGCCCAAATGAGAAATGCGCTGTGCCTCTGACAGGCTGGCCTTGCTCTTTAAAAGAGATTGCTCTACTAATGAATTTTCTCGAATACGTTTCTGTAATAATACATAAGCCATTCCAATTCCGAGTAATCCTAATAGCCAGGTGGCACCATGAGTAACTACGTTAAGAGTTATTGATCTTCCTGCTTCTGCTATGTACGGTCCCATTGGAATTGAAATACTCAGACCACCTCTTATATCACCTACATCGTAACCTTGATGTCCATGGCACTTCAGGCAGCCTTCTTCAACGTATATCGGTCGCATAGCACGCAGATAAGGCTTATTATCAATATTTACAAAATCTATTACTTTCTTGTCGCCACTTTCGAAGCGCCTTAAAGCGTTTTTCTCCCATCCATCAGGCGCATTCTCTGGCCGAAGTAGTTTAAGGCTTGTGAGATGACTCTTTATG
>CBDUTM010000080.1:0-6983 GCA_965369985.1 uncultured bacterium
AAAAGCTTTTGCCACAATAGGAAATGAGACAAGATTGAAGATACTCTTCCTCCTCTCTGAGGCGGGTGAGCTCTGCGTCTGCGACCTGTCAGATATTATAGGTCACACAGTCTCAGCTATTTCGCACCAGCTTAAAAAACTCAAAACGAACGGTTTCGTGATAACCCGCAAAGAACCGCCGACTGTATATTACTCAATTTCAGATAATTCTTATCTTAACGTCCTTGTAAATCTTGTTAAGATGGGCGGTTTAAACTGATAACTGCTATGAAGATAATTTTCGTTTTCCCAAAGTTTTTGGAGGTTAATTATGCATGAATGTTGTGATGTACCCGTGGAAGAAATTATGTCAAACGAGCACATGCCTGATGGAAGCTGTTGCCTCGTAACAGAAGTAACGGATGCTCCCCCAAGTGCAGATTGTCCTGCATCAGGTACCGAGTCTAAAAAGATTCAACATAGAACTATTGAAAACATGGTAAAACCTGAACTTATCGATCAAATTCTCGACTCACAATACTACTATTGCGCGGACCCAGAGTGTTCTGTAGTTTATTTCAATCAAGATAGTTCAAGTACGTTCACAGCAGCGGATTTGCGTGTGAAAGTATTTGCAAAAGATCCAGGTAAAGACGTATACGTTTGCTACTGTTTTGATTGGACGCGAGGACGCATTGAAGAAGAGATCGAAGAAACCGGTACCTCCACCGCATCTCGTGACGTGGCTGAAAAAATGAAAGCAGGTAATTGTGAATGTGATATAAAAAATCCCAGAGGGGTTTGTTGTCTGGGAGATATAAATAAATTTACTGCGACACTTCAGGAATAATTTAGAAGAACACTCTCTTCAGTGTGCGAGTCAGGATTTTTCCTGACCGCTAATTATCATGATCAGAAGTGTCAGGACAAGTCCTGACTACCATCTATAAAAAGTAATCAAATCCGATAGACATCTGCCGGAATAGCCCCGGTTTTATCCCTTCAGGTCTGCGGGAAGCTATGTATTTCCGATCGAATATATTCTTAAACGCGAAAGAAACCCGCACCGGAAGCCCGCGCAACTGATAGTGACCGGTCACATCCCATATTTGATATGAAGGTATAAGCCCCGTGCGTCCATTCGCGGAACCCTCTGTCGTGTTGATATTATCCGCGAATTGATCGCTTACAAAAGTACTGTTTATCCCCACGTTGATCCCGTTTTGATGAATATATCGAAAGCGCATCGACAATATATTTTCCGGCGCATAAGGAAGTCTGAAACCCTTCACGTTCACACCGTTGATAAACCTGTCCGAAGAAAAGAGAGCGCTTGTATGTGTAAAACTCAGATTAGCTGTCAGGCTCGAGTTCATATCAAATAGCCGGGCAAGATCATAACCGATATTCCCTTCGAAACCTTTATGTTCGGTCTCCCCTTGATTGACTCTCGGCAGGTCGGTAGCCGCGCCACCCGATTCCGATGTGGGGATTATCTGATTTGAAAAATCCATCAAAAACAATGTCGTCTCAAATGACAAACCGCCGTCTGTTTCAATTCGTGTACCGACTTCAAGATTCAAGCTCCGTTCAGCGTCCAGCAAGATAGAGATCGCCTCCGTTCCACCATTTGTCACTGCTATCGCATCTTTTATCCTTGGAGGGGCGAATCCGCGAAATGCGCCTGCGAAAAGAGTAAAAGAGTTGTTCGGTACATAGCTGATCCCGAAACCGGGGATCAATTCGAATAGGTCGTCTCCTGACCTTATATCAACATCGGTGGGTACCCGAACACCTTCATCGTTGGTAACTCGTGTACGCATGATATGCCTGTCATATTAGAACCGCTCTACTCGGAGCCCGGTAGTTATAAGAAAATTTGAATTAATGAATATGCTGTTTTGAATAAAAGATGAAAACGCTTTACCTGAGCGTTGCTCATCATCACGAATAACACCAGTGTTCGAATCTCCCCTTTCTCCATTGATCCGTTGTTCGTGAGCCCGTTCGGAGTGAACACGGACGCCCGCATCAAGCTCGTTCCTGAAGTTACCTATCGAGTAATCGATCTTTAACCGTGGCTCAAGACCGACAACTTCAAATGTTCGGTTCCGGTTGCCTGTACTGTTATCTACAATTATTTCCGAACCGTCATCGGAATAGTGATAATCCTGCCTCTGCCAATTTCGTGTTGTTTGATACGCATAAAATGTGGTCATCAGGCTTGCTTTGGAACTGAATCTATATTGATGTGTGGCGCTGGATGAATACCGACGTATCTTCAGCCGGTCATCGGGTACCGGATTAAAATTAGGATTTGTATCAAATGATTTTTGCGTTAGACCCACGTAAGTCGAGTTAGATAATTCGTCATATGCATTCACTTTAAATCCGAGAGTGGATCGTGGGCTCAGTTCAACGGTCATCTTTGTCAGAATATCGGTGACATTAAAAAAGATGCTGCGGATGCTGTCGCCCTGCTTTCGGAGAACGTTCAGAAGCACAGCCGAATCTTCATATTTCTTCGCAAACTGACCCTGCGCCACGAATAAACCGTTCTGACCACCCTGGAAGATAAAACGCCCTTCCGGAGCTTGACGGGGATCCACAGTAACATAATTTATAACTCCCCCGATGGTTTGAGGTCCGAAAAGAATGGACCCGCTCCCCTTTACAACTTCAATTTTACTCATTCGATCTATGGGTGGCGTGTAATACATTTCAGGTTCCGAGTAAGGCGCAAGCGCTATCGGAACTCCGTCTTCCAACATGAGAACCGTTCGACTCCGGTCCGGATCAAGCCCACGGATGCTGATATTCGCGCGCAATCCCAACCCTTCTTCTTCCTGAATATGAATTCCCGGGATCTGCCTGAGTATCTCATTTCCGCTGAGCGGTTTTGTGTTCAAAAGCCTGGCTGACGAGATAAGAGTTCCTGAACCGGGAATACGCTGAAGCGCCTGACTCCCCTCGCCTATGATGAAAACTTGCGGAGAACTGAGCGTAATGGGCTCCATAAACATTTCAACTGAAGAAGCACGACCGCTGCTGACGAACACGCTCATCTGTTTTTTTGCGTAGCCGATATAGCTAACTGTGAGATCTTGCCCTCCCACATTGACATTTTCTAAACTGAATCTTCCGTTCTTATCGGTCGTTGTGCCTATACCGATCTCTTTTATTATTATGTTCGCTCCTGCAAGCGGCTTATTCGTTTCCGCATTAAGGACTATTCCCTGTATCGAACCAAACTCCTGAGCAAACAGTTCTGTAGAATTTATATTGCTGATCATCATTACACTGAACAGCAGTAATGCAACCGGTAAGCTGCTTATTGTACCCTTTCTATATTTATTTATTTTCACGTCCAAACCCCATTATTCTAAATTTCCCCCAATTGAGAACGAGTCTCATTCACAGCAGTCAATCTATACCCCGAAATGATCACCGTCAAGCTATTATTTCTAAATAAGCGATTATTATTTAGTTACCGCTAATAAAAAGTATTATACGGAAAACACCCTGATCCAACTGTCATAACGATTACATCATTTTATGTGATTTAGGTCATAAATGAATGGAACAAAACTATAATTGTAGTGTTTAAGATTTTGTTAGCTGGGATAAAAACAGGAGATTGAAAAATGAAAGGAGTGATACAATTACTACTCATCGTTGCATTAATTTCAGAGTGTAGCGACGATGACCCAACAGCGCCTTCAGGAGATGGAACTGCTACATTTACCATGCAGTTATCTTCTTCAACAGGTTCAGCATCAAAATCCGCTGTAGTCGCTAAAACTGCGGACTTTTCAGTGACCGACCTAAGTGGAACAGTGTTCACTATCACAGAAGCGCGTGCCAATGTCAGGAACATTCAATTCGATTTTCCCGACGGCGTGGCTGATACTCTTGCCGTAGATAAGATCAGTATTGACGGTCCGTTCGTTATTGACCTGATGACAGGCGTGAGTACTCCCTCTATTAGTGAATTCACGATCGAACCCGGATTGTATAAGCGTATTGACGTCCGATTAGATGATTCAGAAGCGAGCGATGGTCTTGTAGATTCAAGCGATGCTCTTTTTGAAAATACTTTAGTTGTTTCCGGAAAGTTCGATTACGCTGATTCTGTGGGAAGATCCTATTCGATAGTCTTAAAATTCAATGAAGACGTACGATTTGAGGAACCGGGCGGCATACTTATAGATGAAGCTGCTCTCAATGATGTCGTTATAAATCTTGTGGTGGATGAATGGCTGGAAGGGATTGATATCACCACCTGTTTGGATGATGGGGATCTGGTGCTTGACGGTGACGGCAATATTCTCATTGATGACAGTTCCGGCGGCGGAAATTGCGCGGATATAGAAGGAATAATTAAAACAAACATTAAAAATAATTTCGATCTTGATTAAAGGACTTTAATCGATCGTTACTATTGTTTTATTGGGGCTCAAATTGAGAAAATAATTTATCTTGATTTGAGCCTCATTTAATTTAATAGATCTTCCTGACTAACTAAAAGATTTCCCATTACAAAAGTAAAATCATTTATCGAATACTGCGCCATAAGTTGACAGTTTTTTTCGTCGGGCACATTGAGATCACCGCTCTCCCCTTTCATGCGTAATCTTGACTATTACTAAGGTTCAAAGTAACTTACCGTCGCTTTTGTGCAACAATAACCTAAACCAAACGTAAATAAATATGAATGCGGAAGATAAGAGCGATTATGAGCTCATTGATGAATCGATAGGTGGGGATGAAGATGCATTCGGCATCCTTATGGGGAGATATGAAAACTCTCTATATGGGTTAATATTTAAGATGGTCAGGAACCATGAGGAGACGCAAGACCTTGTACAAGAAGCTTTCATCAAAAGTTATAAAGCGTTGGAATCTTTTAATAAGCAATATTCGTTCAGCACATGGCTTTTTAAGATCGCCTCGAATAATTGTATCGACCATCTCAGGAAACGCCGACTCAAGACTACTTCCATTGATGCTCCGATCCAGACAGAAGATGGTTCTCTCAGTCAGGATCTCCCCGATGATTCTTTCAGCCCGGAGAAAGACTCCCTCAGGAACGAATTATTTTCATCCGTAAATTCAATTATAGATGAGCTTCCCGAAAAATATAAAGTGGTGATAAATTTGAGACACAAAGAAGACCAAAGTTATGAAGAGATCGCAGTGGCGTTGGATATACCGATAGGAACAGTCAAGGCAAGAATTTTCCGTGCACGCGAAATTTTAAAGAAATCTATTACAAAGATGAAGCTACTGTGAAACTATTCTCAAATATCGGCGCGGTGCTCATCGCATTGACCTTAATGGTCGAAACCTCCGACTTCTTGCCGTTACAACGGATGTCGACTTTTTCCCGGAGCAAGCGGTTAGAGGGTCAGGATAATCTTTATGCAAAGCTCGTATTGGGCGGCGGAAAAATATGGCTCACGAAATCATCTCACGGAGAACTTTTTTCAGTCGATGTGGAATATAGTAAAGAGGATATAAAACCGGTTTTTGAATACCGGCACGACAAATATGATGATGACGCCAGGTTGTTTTTCAGTCTCACATCGGAAGACGAGGATGAAGATTTCTTCGAGTATTTTGAGGATGAAGATTTCTTCGATGAGGATCACGACATACACCTCGGTATTTCCTCCCTCAAGAAAACTTCGTGGGATCTGAAATTCACCGACGAGATCCCTATTGAGTTTGAAATTGCGGTAGGCGCTGCAAAAGCCAACTTGGATTTTACCGGAATGAGGATCAGCGATCTCAATATCGAAACGGGAGCCAGTCGAATGTTTATAAATTTCGATGAACCCAATCCGATAGAGATGGACGAATTGAATCTCGAACTCGGACTTGCGAAATTCAAAGGAAAACATCTGCTTAACGCCAATTTTAACGAGATGAATATTGATGCGGGGGTAGGTTCCGTGACACTTGATTTCACCGGCGAGATCAATCGTCGTGTCTATGTGAATATGGATGTAGGATTAGGTTCCACGACAATAATTCTTCCTTCGAACGCAGGTGTAAAGCTATATATGGAAACATCGTTTCTGACGTCTGTTGATACTGATGAGCTTATAGAAGTGAAGGACGATGTTTTTGAAAGTAAAAATTGGGGCGAAACCGAGGCTGAATTAATACTTGAAATTGAAGCTGCTCTTGGATTGATCGAATTTATTTTCGAAAGATAGTCTCTCCCGATCTCTACCTTGCCGGTTAATTCTTTCCTGACCCACCTGCTATCCTTATAAAACACAAAGCGGCGGCTTAGAATAAGCCGCCGCTCTGGTCTTCACCTAAGGATTTAATATTAATTCAAATTGTATTTATCTTTATTCACGATTATGTCAATATTGTAAACGGCTACCTGTCTCCATCTGCTGTCCTGTTTCGCTTTTTCAAATGCAGCAAGCGCTTCGGCTTCCATGCTTAAGCACTTATAGGACAGTCCTAGCTCTACCCACGAACCGCCGTTGTTGGCTTTCAGTTTCGTGGATGTAAGCGCCGCTTTCTGCGCCTCATCACATTTACCAAGCTGGTTATTCGCTTCGGCGAGATGAAAAAACGCTCTGTAATCCCGTTTGTTCAACGCAGTAGCTTTCATCTGCAACTCAGCTGCTTTACTCCATTTATCAATTTCAGAATAGGCTATTCCCTGATCACGGTAAGCCCGGGCTAATTTCGGATCAGCATTGATCGCGTTTTGCGTAACTTTTATCACCTTATCATAATTTTTTCTGTTTAACTCGATGACTCCGATATTTGCCCACGCCTTTGCGTTTGACGGATCTAGCGACGCTGCTGTCTCGAAATCCTGGATCGCGCTGTCATAGTTCCTGTCAGACAAGTATGCATTTCCTCTGGCGTAATAAGATTTTCCGTTAGCAGGGCTTGAATTAATTGCTGCTGTGAAATTTTTTATCGATTCCTGTATGTTTCGCTGGGTTCGTGCGATGATCCCTTTCATATAATGT
>CBDUTM010000081.1:0-6966 GCA_965369985.1 uncultured bacterium
CTTGGTACCAAACGCCATCCATAAGCGGTTACTGGGGGTGGCACTGGACCATGGACCATTTCAATCCTGAGATAAAAGATGTTAATGGCCATAGAGATATAGCTTCTCACAACTATCCTCTGACAGGTCCATATGATTCTAAGGACGATGATATTCTGGAATATCAAGTTCTACTTATGAAGCTCGCCGGAGTGGACGGAGTAATTGTTGATTGGTATGGAATAGAAGATTTCTTCGATTATAAAATAATAAACGAAAGTACTCAGAAACTCTTTGAACATATTGAATCGGCGGGTCTCTCATTTGCGATAACTTATGAGGATCAAACGATTGGACATATGGTTAATAATGGTCACATTAACCAGAGTGAGGTTTTGTCCCACGGACAGGACGTGATGCTGTTTTTACAAAATAACTGGTTTGTCAGTGACAGTTATATGAAGATCTCGGAGAGGCCTGTTCTGCTAACCTTTGGACCGCAGTATTTTAGCCAGAGCTCAGATTGGGATGTATTGTTTTCTGTGCTGGATACTCCTCCATTGTTTTTTACGTTGGACAATAGATTAGCACCTGTCGCGGAAGGCTCTTATCCCTGGCCTCCGATGTGGGCTTCGGTAAACGGAACATTAAGTAATAGCGCGCTTGAAAATTATTTATCTGATTTTTATGAGTCAGCTGCATCCTGGAATAATTTGATCACCAGTGCATTTCCGGGTTTTCATGATATCTACAGTCAAGCTGGATTAGGTTTTACATTTGGATTTTTGGATTCACAAAATGGAGAGATTTTTAATTACACTCTTCTGAAAGCTTTGAATAATGATCCTGACGTTATCCAAATAGTTACGTGGAATGATTACGGCGAAGGGACCATTGTTGAGCCTACCGTTGAATTCGGATACCAATACCTGGAAATGATACAAAATGCGAAGCGTGATTCTATTGACTCCACATTTCCATATACTTCAGAAGATTTAGAAATACCAATTCGAATTTACAATCTCAGGAAAATATTCAATAATGATGGCGTAATGAATGAGATTCTCGATAGTGCTTTTAGTTTGATAATAACCGGAGATATTCAAACCGCTGAAAGTTTAATCAATTCCATTAGTGTTTCAATTGATGGTCTCGGCAGTGGCAAGATAAATCCTGCTCGACCCAGCCTTGATTTCAATTATCCTAACCCATTCAATCCGCTTACAAAGATCAAGTTTAGCTTATCGGGGTCTGGTAATGTGAGTTTGGTAATTTATGATCTGTCGGGAAGGGAGGTCACTCGACTTGTTGATGGACATATGACTTCAGGAGAGCACAACATAATATGGAATGCCTCGGGTGTTTCGTCCGGCATCTATTTTTATCGCCTGCGATCAGGCGATTTCTTGGAGACGAAAAAGATGATACTGTTGAAGTGACCTTTAATTATTGGGTATTGTAAATAATGAAATTTATTAAGTTTATATTTGGCACATTTTTGTTGCTTTCCACTGCCTGTTCGAATGAGGCCAATCTCGGTAAGTTTTTATCGTATAAGTTCGATCATCACACCGTTTTACTTATAGGTGAATATGGCTCTTTGACTGTGAGGGTTGTGACTGATGATATTTTCAAAATCACGGTGAATCCTGGTGGAATTACCTCACCCGATACATCTTATGTGGTATTACACGATAGTTTCCCGCCCGTACCATTTGAAGTTTTAGAAGATGATGCCAAGATCAGAATAATCTCTGCTACTACCCAGCTCACTATAATCAAAAAATCTTTCAGATTGAAATTCGAGGACAGATCAGGCAAATCACTCCTAACCGGATTAAACGGTAATGGAATAGCATGGGAGACGGGAAAGAAAACCGTCCGTTTTAATATTGCAAAAAATGAACATTTTTACGGTACAGGAATGAGGGGCGATGCATTTGAAAAATCCGGACAGAAATTTGATACATATAATCGCGCCCAATATGGATATAACGAAGCACTTTCTACTATGTCTGTCAATGTTCCGTTCTATATGTCGTCAAACGGCTATGGAGTATATTTCGATAACACATTTCCGGGTGTGTTCGATTTTGGAAAAACCAGTGCAAAACAATTTGAATACTCAGCTCAAAACGGAAAGATGGTTTTCTATTTTATTCACGGTGGGAATTATATAAAAACACTTGAAAGATACACCTGGCTCACCGGCAGACAACCGGTTCCGCCTAAATGGGCACTCGGTTTACTGCAATCTAAATATGGATACAAATCACAGGATGAAGTTCTTGAAATAGCAAAGACATTCAGAAAAAAAGGTATTCCCCTGGATGCTCTGATTCTCGATCTTTTTTGGTTCGGATTTGGAAATATGGGAAATATAAATTGGAGCAGCGAGCAGTGGTACGATCCGGCAGCTATGATGAGTAAACTTACTTCTATGGGAATTATAACCATCCCCATCACAGAGCCATATATCAACGAAACATCGGCGAACTTCGATCCGGCAGCGTCGGCAGGCTATCTTGTGAAAGATAAAAGCGGTCAGCCTTATGTTATCAAAAACTTTTGGTCCGGCTCTTCAGGTTTGTTAGATATAACTTCGCCGAAAGCGGCAAGCTGGTGGTGGGAATTTCATAAATCCCGAATGCTGGAAGGTGTTGGCGGTTGGTGGACCGACCTGGGAGAACCCGAGCGACATCCAGCGGATATGGTGCATGAGATCGGCTCAGCGAACGAATTTCACAACATTTATAACTTACTTTGGGCTCGTGTACTTTTCGAAAAACACAGAGAACTATATCCAAATAAACGTTTTTTCAATCTCACACGTTCCGGATTCGCCGGAATAGGCAGATGGGGAACATTCACCTGGTCGGGTGATGTGGCAAAGACATTTGAAGGACTTTCGCTTCAGCCGACAATAATGCTGAACATGGCAATGTCGGGAATCGGATACAGTCATTCGGATATAAGCGGATTCGCGCGATGGACTGAACCTGAAGAATATGCCCGATGGATTCAATATGGTGTGTTTGGTCCTATCGTAAGACCACACAGTTCAGGCCAGGCGGTTGAGCCATGGCAATTCGGAGAGAGGGTTGAAAAAATCGCTGTAGACTACATTAAACTTCGATACAAATTACTTCCTTACATATATAATTTGGCTTGGGAGAACAGCACATCAGGAATACCATTAACACGACCAATTATTCTTCATTATCCCGATGATAGAGAATCTATCGATATCACGGACGAATATCTTTTCGGAAAAGATCTACTTGTTGCTCCGGTTTTATCAAAAGGAATCAGAAGCCGTAGTGTATATTTTCCCGAGGGTACATGGATAGATTGGTGGACAGGTGAGTGGCATATTGGACCAAAGAGAGAAATGATAGATGCGCTTCTCGACCGGATACCGCTTTTCGTAAAGCGGGGCGCAATAATTCCTACTGCAAAACAAAAAGATTTTGCGCTTCAATCACCTGATGACACATTAACTATAGACAGATGGCCTGAAAGCGAGTCAAAATATACTTTATATGAGGATGATGGAGCGTCTTTGTCCTATCAATCCGAGGAATTTTCAACAACCAAATTCAATGTGTCCGTAAAAGGAAAAAATATTCTCATTCATAAAGAGCCCTCGATCGGAAGTTATATTGGTGAGCCCGAAGAAAAATTTTATTCATTTAAGATAAATGGCGTATTAACCAAGCCTGATTCGATCAGATTAAATGGAGAATTATTCTATGAATCTTCATCTTTCGAATTAGAAAAAATCGGATCCGAAGGTTGGTGGCAGGAGAATGAAATACTTTACATTAATAAAAATCTGAAGCCGAAAGAAGAAGCAAGATTTGAAGTTTGGAATCTGATAATCGGAGAGGGAATTGTAAAGAAATTGCAGGAAGAAAGTTCCTTACCCCATTCCTATTACTCAACTGCGACTTTCCCATTTGAAATTTCTAATGGCGGTGAAGCGAATCTATTTATCTACAACACTTCCGGCGAGCTTTTAAGAACACTTAGAAGCGCATGGACATCCCCGGGGAATTATTCCCTATTTTGGGATGGTCGTGATGAGTTCGGAAATTCTCTTCAAAGCGGCGTTTACATATATAAATTCAAAATACGGGGAACATCTTCTACTGATAAATTACTCTTAATAAATTAAGAGAGGGTTGGAAATATTCATTTAGAATAGTTTTAATTCCGGTCAAGTAAAGTCAGACGCATGCCGTCGAGAAGCGCAGAATTCACTTGTCTGTTCATATTGTGGTTAGAGTCTGTGAATATTAGTTCGATCATATGTTTTCCAGCCGACATAGGAATTCTAATAGAGTTGGAGTATCCCCAATCTTCCCATGAGTCCACACCGCGCTGAGGCATTACGATCGCGCCGACAGGATGACCATTTACGAAGAGCGTCCGTATCGCGCATTTATTGTTCGTATTGATCGGACCGTTGCCGTTAGCATATCGAAATTCAATAGAATAAATTCCTGTTTGTTCAATCTCAGCAGTAATCCTGAGATTCTGTTTGTCACTCAGAGACAATTCGATGTACCCGCTTCCTGAATAACCTGCATATTTGTGAAGAGATTTTAAACCAACATAATTCTCGGTCTGAATTATTTTCACATTCTCCGCAGGCACATTAATCACCGGCTCGCTTAAAAACGATTGAAAGCCCTCATCATCGATCGCTACTATTTGATATTCGGCATAGTTGGCGAACGGTTTAATTTCGAAGGATACTTTTGTGGTTTCGCCGATTTTTTCTCCATTGCGATAAATCAGATATTTCCGTGCGCCCGTGACTTTATCCCATCGCAATACAGCATCATCCAAGGAGGGAGAAACCATCTCCGGCGAATATTTAATATCTACCAAGTTGATCGGATTTGTCGGTAGGGCGTTATTATCCAAATTAATGATCAACTTGTGATCGCCCTTTAAATCGTGAGGGATTCTTGCCATTTTGATTTTCTTTCCGTCCAACGTAACAGATTTAATTTTACTCCCGTACCCATTTATTATAATAGTGACATTTGCCTCTCTATATCGGAGATTCTTTAGAGTTCTCTTGCCTGCAAACGGTTTGGGAATAAAAGGCTTTAAGGTGAGTCCGTCAGGGCTGAAAGTCATACCATAGAATACTCGATATACCGTTGCAAGATTTCCTGCAACGCTCCACAGCTGTCTATCGGAGTTTATTTCAGTGCCCATAAAATCGCCGGTTGAAGCCACCATATTTTCCTTATTTGTCAGGAACAGTGCGGCTGCTCTATATATGGAAGCAATACCATGCTCAACAGATCTAACGTTTTCAACTTTCGCAGATGCCCATGTCCAATAAGCAACAACGAAGGGCCATATTCCATTATTATGATAAGGTGGTATACCGGGGATTTGTGGGAAAACGCATGTAACACCGAATTTAGTGACCGGTAAATTTCTAATAATTTTCTTTTGTTGTTTCTTATTGGCGATGTCAAACAGGACTGTCAGAGCCTCACCCAAAGATTCGCTTTTAGGTGACAGAGTCAGGAAGTTGCGACCATATAAATATTGACCGTAATATCCTTTTTCTTTCATCCATAGATGTTTATTTATCCCTGATTTTATTAATTCCGACGTTTTTCTAGAAGAGTCGGAGCGGATACGTAACACCTTTTCCATTTTATACAGGATGTTGAAGGTTTCGTAAAAAACAGCATTAGTCCCGAGATTATGGGATCGATAGATATCCACCGGCTGCATCCAGCGAGGGTATGTTTGCTCTCGCCAATCAAGAAAAGAGGATTCACCGTAAAACAAATTCTTAGATGGGTTATAGGTTACTTGTAAATCGTCCTGCACAGAATTTTTAATTACATCATACGCATACTCAAGCCAGTCACGGTCTCCTGTAACGGCATATACTTCCCATGCGGCAAGCGCCCATGTCATACGGTCGGAAGATATTGGCCAGGAGCCACCAGTCCCTGTATCCTGAATAATACGGTCGTTATTGACTTTTGCCGAGAGGCTTCTCTTTGATGCGTCCGGATTTACAATGGCCAGAGATAGTAATATACTATAGCTAATATCTCGTGTCCAAATACCCGGCCACTTTGCGCCGGCCATAAAAGTACCATCCTCTTGAATATTTAATATCATTTCTTCAAGAGATCTGTTGTAAAGTGCATCGCTTAAAAGCAGTGGTGATCTGTATTCAGGATAATGGGAAATGTCTTCGCTTAGAGACCATGTGGAGAATTCGCTTTCCCGTGCCTCAGCCTGTTGATATTTTTTAATCTTGAGAGTCACCTCATAAATTCCATCTCCATCAAGGTCTTCAAGTTTGAATTCCGGTCGGCTCGGCAAGGATCTGAAATCCCACGTTAGCGGACTTGAGCCACCCGCTACATAAACACCATTGAAGTTTTCCGCAATTATCTTATCGCCTGTAACGGTTTTATAGAATCCCTTAGTCCTTAGCTCATTTAGTACATGCCGCATGTCGACTCTTATGACGAATTCCATATCATTCTCTATATTTCCATCTGAATTGATTTGCTGATCACTACGGGGTTCCGGATCGGGATATCCGAATTTATACAATGGCGAAACACCGACTCCATTCTTTGAGAGCAATATTGCATGATGATCCTCTCCGGGATCACGCTCATTATCAAATCCATTTATGCTGAATTTGAATACAAATGTCTTGCGGGTAGGTGATTTGTAAGTGCTCTTATAATTTGAGATAATTCGGTTCCGAGAAACAGCCTTTGCTTCGAATTTTCCCTGAATTACCCTATCCGAAAATATATTGAATGCATCTGATTTATATAATGCATTTTGAGCTACAATACCTATATTGCTTAGGTGTATTAGTATTATGGCTAGAAATATCTTCATTGTAAAAGTTTCATTGGGGGTTAATTAAAGTTATAAATTTGTTTCCATTTTGTCAATTTATTATTCGAATACTCAGTT
>CBDUTM010000082.1:0-6825 GCA_965369985.1 uncultured bacterium
GTACCCGATGGATCAGCAGTTACAGACGATGATGGAGTAGCTTCAGTAATACTTAGATCTACAAGCCCACTACCTATAATTGACGGATTAGCAACAGTAACAGGCGAAACGATAGGCGAAAATGGTAATTCCTTATTGACAACTGCAACTGTGCTATTTTCCGGTCCGACACGAATTGCCATGATAGGACCTTCGGATGGCTTCGTAATTGCTAACGGTGGCGGCGCTACATTTACTGTTCAGGTAGATGATCCATTGGGTAATCCCCTTGAGGGCGGTACTGCAATCAAAATTGCAACTTCTGCCGGTGCTTTAAGCGTGTCAGATATTATCATTCCCGATACTCAATCCATTGGAGTCGGAACCACGATATTTACATTTACTTTGAGTGATGACAATGCGAATGAAAATCCGGTTCTTCCTCCATTTCCAAGCAAGGTCACAATAGATATTACCAGTGAAAATGGTAATTTGGGAATATCTTTTTCAGGTACGGTGGATTAAGAAGTCTTTCTGAATTAACGCCCGTTCTTTTTAAGCATATTCAATATTCCGAACCGTCCCCTGCCGAACTCTTCTGAAAGAAGTTGGATCGCTTTCCCTTTTAAAACCGATTTAGCAGATAATTTGTCGAATTTTTTCATCAACTTATTTATTTCCGCTTTTTCCCATCTTTTACTGCTGTTTATCGGACTCTTTTCAGTAGGGATTGCCATAGTCTCCAAAATACCGCCGAATTTGATGTTGCCTATCTCTTTGATCTGATAGTTATAAGCTATTTCACTTTTTTCAAATCCTATCGCCCGTCTGCCCAATCCAAGCGCGACCTTTGCCGTTCCAAATCCACCAAGAAAAAAGTCACACACACTATCCCCTTTATCACTGCTGTATAATATAATTTTTTTCAACAGCTCTAACGGAAGCTGGTTTTTGTTTTTTACCTGACCTTTTTTATACTCTCGGTTAATTATCCACACGTCTTCCCTGTCGCTGTAGTTTTTCGACTTTCCGTTTTTGTCCAGATCTTCCGGTCCGAATCGTGCAAATTGATTGAAAGTGCTCTTTCCACCAGGTTTTTTATAGTAAAGGATATGATAATGCGAAGATATGTATTTCCTTTTCGTATAAACTCCGAAGTTATATTTCCAGATCAGATGGTTCACTTCCTCCAGGGAGCTGTTTTTTAACCCGTTCAGGATGTGAATCAAGTTCGTGTAACCCGAGACGATATAGATACTGCCGCCCGGTCGTAAAACCCGCTCAGCCTGTTCTATCCACCGCACACTGAAATCAGGATACTCATCACCCGGAATTTCAATATATCCGTCGAGGACATAACTTTCTTCCCTGTTATAATGCTGATGAAGTTTATCCCCCCTGATTCCATAAGGAGGATCCGTAATTATAAGGTCGATGGAATCATCCTTTAGATGTTTGATCGCACCATCTATACAATCTTCATTGAATAGAGAATATTTCAACTGATTATCCGGGATTCTGACATAATTATTCGAAAAATTAACATTTTATTCTGTCAGTGGCAATGCAGTTTGTTTTTTTCTTACAATTATAGATCTGATTTGATATATCAGTTCTGAACAGCGGTTTTCCCTTAACCTTATTGGCGTTTCACCCGATAATATAATAGTGTGTATCGAACCATTAAATATAAATCAGTGGCATCTGTGCGAATGATCTTATGCCCGTGATAAAAGAAATATTAAAATCTTTACGGCTTTCCTCCCCGGAAGAGGTCAGCCGTGGGCGAACTATTTCTAAGAATAGTGAAGGAGCTGATGTATTAGTTAAACCGGAAACCCGCAAAGGTATTTCGAGAATGGACATATCAGCTCTTCAAAAGTTAGCTGATTCGATCGGTCTCGAAATAAAAACAATATTGCTCAAATTCCAGGCTAAAGATCCTGCTGTGAGCGAAAATAGTAAATCGTTCGTCGAAGAACCACTAACTCCCGCAACCGGGGAGTCATACATCAAAGCTACAAAGGCACTGCTAAACCATAATTTATCACGTTTGCTGCAATTGATTGAAAGTTCGGGAGTCGTGTCTTCCAAAAATGTGGAAGCGCTCAGGACAGAATATCAGAAACTGATAAATTTTAATCCTCGATCGCAAAATGAACTGGAGATGTATGTCAGGCAATTGAATTCGTTTTTTTCACAGCTTGTTTCCGCGGTCAGGAGTCTCCCTCATCGTGAAATGATATCCGTTAAATTAATTATGGAAGACATATTCAGGTTGTTCGCCTCTCCTCCCCTTATAAAAAGTTTATCGGGAGAATTGAATATTTCTTCTATGATCAGTTCAGGACTGAATCAATCTTTGGATAAACCGATGCTTGATATAGCGTACCTGAATATCCTGTCAAGAAATCCAATGCCGGAAGCGGATTATTTATCAGCGCTTTCCAAAGACTTAAACCTTGTTGCAAAATTCATCGAAAAAAACGGAACCACACCAAGCCCGATACTGCGTAACGCGATCGAGCTTTTGGGAAAAGGATTTAGTCAGCCGCTAAACCAATCCGAGCTGCGGAAGTATATAAAATCAATTGGATTCGATCTGTAGAATGAGATCGTTAGCACGATCAACAAAACTTCCTCTCAGATAGAGACGAAATTTTCTCCGGCTCGAAGAATAATTTTTAATACTCTGAGCGCTGATCTAATTTCAATCGCCGTCGACAAACAAGCAGCTGCGAACTATAAAACATTTCATAATGGCGCAAAATTTTACCGGGCTCTGTTTGAATCAAAACAACCCGCTGAAAAGGGTTTGCTACTTCAGCCGCGCTCATCAGCTATTGAATCGCTTTACAAGATAAGAATGTCACAATCTTTGTTACATCACGGAATTTCTCCAACCTCACGCAATTTACTCGCCGCAGAAGCGTTGTTGGAATCCGGTATTCCCATCAGAAGGAAAGCGGTGGATTCACTCTTCAAGGATATATCAACTGTCGATTCGGATATTAGCAATTCGGTGGAGTTGAAACGACTTATGAAATCCACAATTGTATTAAATCGAATAAAGCTGCCGCTAAGCCCGGAAAATATTCGTTTTATAACCAACATAAAAACTTTACGATCTTCAATATCGGCAGCATTAGAAAGACTTTATACTGAATATCCGGAAAACAAATTAGCCGGCTCAAAAACTCTGAATAAATTTCATGAATTATCGTTGAAAATATCAGGCACACACGCTCATGCAAAAGGAGAATTGCGAAACTTGGTTGGGTTTGCAAAATTGGCAGGTATCGAAGTTCCGGAAGGGAGCTCCAAAAAACTGAAAACACTATTTTCAAATAACGGAAACAAGTCTTTTAAGAATTTAAAAACTTCCCTGAATTCTGCGATCGATTCAGCTTTTCGATCTGTCAAATCAGGTAAATCAATTGCTATACAGATAAATAAGATAAACATTTTAGGTCAACTCACTTCTTCCCTCGACGCCAACTCAAATAATAGTGTTGCTCAGTTAAATGCGAAGTTAGAAAGCGCTCTCAAAGAGACCGGTGTCGCGAAAACGGATCTTGAAATGAAAATCGTTTTCCGATTGGCTGCTCTCAAAGCGGATACAGCTCCCGCAACCCTGTTAAAAATTTCTAATTATCTTCTTAATACGCTTAAAATAAACGCCGATTCCGCAAGTTCTGAGATTATAGATAGGGCGGTAAAAGCTGTGAAGTTGAAACTCCCCTTAAATAAGAACTCCTGGAAATCACTTGAGCCATTCGACCAACTGTCTCCCGAGAAATCAACTCTCATCTCTAATTATTTAATGGCAATGAGCAATCGCTCTCCTGAAAGCCAAACCGAGAACGGTTTGAAACAAATTTTAGAACTTCTATTTTCTTTGTCCGAGGGTTCAGCTGACAAAACTGCATTCAAAAAAGTTCGTTCGCTTTTTGAGCTGCCATCGAATAATCAATCCTTGATGAAAAAATCAAATATTTCATCGAAGCTTAATAGAATACTTAACGAATCCGTAAAAGGTACTCTTCTCAGAACCTTAAGATATGTTGAACTACAACAAAATAAAATCGCCAACCATCAGCAAAGTTCGATCTTGAAGACCATCATGGGCGCTATAGAACAGATAGAACAATTACAATCAAACATAACTCAAAAGGGAGAGGAAATGATCTTCTCCTTTCCTTTTCCGGATACACCTCATGACGGTCACGCTTCTTTACGGTTTTCTAAAAAAGAATTGGAAGACGGCAGCGAAGAACTGACCTTATCTATTAAACTCGCTCCTGAACCGCTCGGTCCCATAAACGTATCTATACAAAAAAACTCATCCGTTTTAAATCTGACCGTTGACCTCGAAAGAGGAAAGTATATGGATTTAATGCGAAAAAATTTACCCGTTTTGATTCAGCGACTGGAAAACAAAGGACTCGGTGTCCCCCACACTACCTGCTCATGTAAACCGAAACAGACCACATCTTCAGAAAACTTAGATAGACTTTACGCTTGAACTTGTCGTCCCAGAATTATATAATCATATCCGGTTCAGAAAATGATCTTTAACGGGATAAGATAAATAATGAATTATCAGGACAGTGAAGTAATACGGAAGATCCTTCAGGAGAGTCACACTATAGCCGTATACGGTGCCTCAGAGCAGTCGTGGAGGACAAGCAACAGTATAGCCAAATTTCTTATGAATGTCGGTTATGAAGTACTGCCGGTCAATCCCAATTATGAAACTGTATTGGGAATGAAATCTTATTCCAGTTTGTTAGATATTGAACAGAAGGTCGATATAGTGGACGTATTCAGAAGGCCATCGGAAGTGATCTCTGTTGCGGAAGAAGCTGTTTCCATAGGAGCAGGTAGCATCTGGTTCCAGGAAGGTGTGATAAACGAACAGGCTGCTCAAATCGCTAATATAGGCGGCCTCGATGTTGTTATGGACAGATGCATTCTAAAAGAATATAACCGCCACATCGCCTAAGCAAAATTAGCAAGTTCAATAACCGACATCATAGAGCTTATTCTGTCGAGGTTAAAAGGTTTTCTGACATAATCATATGCTCCGATGCTCAATGACTTCTTTGCCATTTCCTCTGTGGCGTATCCCGACATCATAATGATCGGCACATTCTCATTGTATTTTTTTATCATTTGAAGTATTTCAATGCCGTCCAATCCCGGAAGCATCACATCCAAAAATATCAAATCGGGAGATTCTCTGTTGAGGTGATAAATTGTCTGTCCAACTCCGTCTGCTTCAAGAATCGCTTCGCATTTGGATTCAAGAAACAGTGATAGAGTTTTTCTTATATCCTCTTCGTCGTCAATTATCATTATTTTTTTAAAAGCCATCTCATTTCCTTAAACTAATTATCTGATTTATTAACCAATTCCTCTTCGGTTATTGGTGTTTCAATGTACAAAAACGGAGATTTTGATAATTCTATTATTTTCTGTTCGGGATATTTTTCTCCGTCAGAATTATATAATATTTTCAGTTTCGGGCGCATTGGATGGGAATTATCCAACTCGATCACCTGGCCTATGTCACCGTTATTAAGCCTTACAAGTGATTCCAATGGGAAGACGGATATTTCCCTGACCAGTGCTCTGAGAAATTTGACGTCAAAGTAGGTATCTTTAAGAGCAACAACCTTTTGAAGCGCCTCATACGCAAGGTATTCATCCCTGTATGTGGATGGATGAGACACCGCTTCATACATATCAATGATAGAGATTATCTTGGCGTAGTCGTGTATCTTGTCCCCCGCTGTTCCGTTAGGATATCCTGTTCCGTCAAATCTTTCATGTTCCTGTTGCACCACTGAAGGTAAAAAACCGTATTGAATTAACTCCGGATTAGTTTGCAACGCCTTTCCTATATACTCGCCTCCGATGTTCGGATGTGTCCTGAGTGTTGCAAATTCTTCGTCGGTAAGTTTGTTTTTGGCATTCCTTATTCCTTCAGGCAAAAGCAGCATTCCAACATCATGCAGAAGCGCTGAAAGAGCTAACTCCGTAAGAATTTTATTTTCATATTTTAAACCTGTAGCCAATTTGGCCGAAAAGATCGCAACGTTTATCGAATGGACCGGGAAATCATGCGCTTCCCGCCTTCCTATTGCCCTAATATGAAGATAATTCGATTGTTGCACTGAGCTGACAATTTTCTTTGCGTCCAATATTAGATTATTATAAGTAAATCTATCACCACTTATAACCTTTGTCTCCAGCTCTTTTAGATCCAAAATAGTTGTTTCGTATACTTCTTTATCATCGACCTTCAAATTATAATCATATTCTACCAATGCCATCTCGTTCATATCTATTTGAGGTACCACAGTTTCAGCTGGAATTGGAGGAGCAGCTTGAGGTGGAGATTGAATCGGCACGGGTGGAGGAATAACAGGCGGCGCTTGCACAGGCTCTTGGTCAGCCGGAATCAGCGTATTCGTTTCGATTGGCTGTGGAGGAATCACCTGTTGTTGTGGTATCACCGGTGCTATTTGCTCAGGTTGAATCTGGGATGGAAGATCAGCAGGAATTGTCGTTGGTGAAACGTTTTCCGTCTGCACGACAGCTTCTGGAAGAGTAACAGGTTGAGCCGGCGTTGGTGACTCCGCCGGAGGTAAAATATCTGCGTTTTGCACCGCGTTCAGTTCTTCCGCAGGAGGAGGCTCCGTTTCCGGAGCAGTCTGTTCCATTTCTTCCTGCGTCTCATTGCTATCGGCGCCACTCCCGAAGATATCGTCGATCATAGATTCTGCGCCGGGATCATCCACAGCTTCGGGAACCGGTTCTTCTGTTTCCGGCTCTAAGACG
>CBDUTM010000083.1:0-6824 GCA_965369985.1 uncultured bacterium
TTTTCAATATATGCTTTACTTTTTAGTAATGATAAATCTGGTTCTGGCGATTTTCAATATGATACCTGTTCCACCCCTTGACGGATCAAAAATATTATTCGGACTACTTCCAACCGAATATGAAGAAAGTTTTATAAGATATGAGAGCAAAGGACCTATAATCCTGTTGGGTCTTGTTATAGTGAATAATTTCTTAGGAATACCGATATTCTCCACTCTTATAACACCTTTTGTAACATTCTTCAGTAGTGTATTCGTTGGCAGGAATCTCATAAACCTTTTCTAATGTTCAATCGATTTCCGAAGCCGCGGTATACATTTGATCCTTTTGGAAAAAAGGATTCTGACGATGACGAATCGAGAAAAATAACTTTTAAAAGAAAGAGACTGAGCTTGAAAAGATCTTCAGGTTCAGTTTGGAAAATTATTTTTATGGTTCTGGCTGTTTTCTGGATTATTCAGTATTTTGGTGGTTTCGGTGGAGGAAAATGAAATTACTTTCAGATAAATTTGAAATTTCAAAAGCGGATATTCAGCATAGACAATCCGATGACCGAGATCCGCGTGCATTAGATCTGTTTAAGCCTTATGAGGGTGAAAAGGTGGAGTTCGGTCTGTTAGGCGTCCCATTTGACGGAGCTGTGAAAGGCCGGCCCGGCGCTCGCCACGCTCCTGATGGAATCAGAGAGGCATTCAGGTTTTATTCCACATATAATTATGAGCATGATGTTGATGTGTCCGGAATGAAGGTAGCAGATTTCGGAAATGTCGTTCTGTCACAAGAGAACGTTAAAGAGGCGCATTCAAATATAAGTAGCGCACTCAAAGAGATGCTGGGCGTCGCCACGGTACCTATGATAATGGGAGGGGATCATTCAATTACTTTTGCAACTGTAAAAGCATTATCCGAGGTGATCGAAGGAAACATAGGCATAATAACGTTTGATTCGCATAATGATGTTAGAGAGTATGAAGATGATGATATTTCAAGCGGAACGCCGTTCAGGCGGATTTTAGAGGAGCTTGAGGGTGAACCTGTTAAGGGGAAAAATATCGTCCAAATAGGACTACATGGATTTCTAAACTCTTCATACTATCGTGACTATGCTATCTCAAAAGAAATGATGATCTTCACAGCTGATGTTGTCCGAACAATGGGGATGGAAAATGTAGTTAAGGGAGCCTTGATGCAGGCAGGGGATGGCACAGATGCCATATATCTGAGCGTAGATATGGATTCGGTAGATCAATCCGAAGTTCCGGGAGTTAGCGCTCCCAGTCCCGGAGGTCTCAGCTCTTCCGAACTCCTCAATGGGATATTTCATGTATCATCCGATTCAAAAGTCAAAGCTATGGATATTGTGGAATTAGCGCCGCCACTTGACCCCAGCGGAAATAGTGCAAGACTCGGCGCGAACGCTTTGTTATATTTTCTTGGCGGAAAGGCAAGAAATAGTGGGTAAGATCAAAGTTCTTTCCGATGACTTGATAAGCAAGATCGCCGCCGGCGAAATTGTGGAACGTCCCGCATCTGTCGTAAAAGAGCTGATCGAAAATAGTATAGATGCTGAAGCATCCCGGATAAAAGTCGTTATCAAAAATGGCGGGAAGTCAATGATACAGATCGTTGACAATGGAAACGGGATGACAGAAGATGATGTGCTGTTGGCTCTTGAGAGGCATGCAACGAGCAAAATAAATTCCTATAATGACCTTGTCGGTGTGATGACTCTTGGCTTTCGCGGCGAAGCTTTGCCGAGTATTTCATCAGTTTCACGGTTTGAGATCATCACCTCTCCTGCGGACGCGAAAAACGGAACAAAGATAGTTGTTGCAGGAGGGAGTATTCGTTCAGTGAATCCTTCGGAGGCGATCGAAGGGACATCTATAACGGTTAAAAACCTTTTTTACGCTACAGCCGCCCGCAGGAAGTTTCTTAAATCTGTTCAGGTTGAATACAGACATATTCTTGAGGCAGTAAAAAGATTTGCGTTGGGATATCCTGAGATCGAATTTGAATTTTATAACGGTGAAAAAAAAGTATTTCATACAAAGAAAAGCGATATGGAAGAACGTATTGCTACCACGTTCAGCCGCGAATATATACCTAAAATAAACGAAATTAATGGAAGTGGCAGGACGGTTACTGTCAGCGGCTACGTCGGAGACTTAAAACTTCTGCGTCGGAGTCGCGGAGAACAATATCTCTTTCTGAACAGACGATATATCAGAGACAGAAAAATGAGCTCAGCGGTATTTAAAGGGTATGGTGATCTTATTGGCAGAGGAGAATTTCCATTTTTCGTCTTAAACCTCTCCACCGACCCGAAAAGCGTTGATGTAAATGTTCATCCTTCCAAAATGGAAGCTAAGTTCAAGAATGAGTGGGACGTATACGAAACCATAAAAAATGCTGTTCACGAAGCTGTGCATCCCGCTTCCGAGCATATGACCGATGCGTTTAGACCTGTATATAATGATCAGATGAATGTTGCCGAGGCGACAAGATCTCATCATAACAGCACTATCATTCCATTTCTTCCATCCAGACCTATTCCGAATGAAAACGTTCGTGATGAGAGTCTCGCTCATCCTTCGGATACGATAACCGAGAAAGAGGACGGCTTTTCTCCGGCAGCGAAAACATACACTGAAACATTTCCGGAACTTGAACCGGATTTGCCTTCACCTGATATAGCGGTATGGCAAATTCATAATAAATATATCATTTCCCAGGTGAAAAGCGGATTGACAATAATTGATCAGCATGTGGCTCACGAGCGGATCCTCTATGAAAAAGCGTTACACTCATTAGAGCAAGGGGGAGGCCAAAGCCAACAGCTTCTCTTCCCTCACAAAGTTGAGTTATCTCCGGAAGATTATTCGGTCTTATTAGAAATCCTTGTTTTTATGAATAAGATAGGATTTGAAATATCGGAATTTGGTGAAAGAACAATACTGATCCAAGCCGTACCCGCCGATATCAAAGCGGGAACAGAAGGAAAAGTATTAAACGAGATAATCGACAATTTTCGCGAAACCAATGGAAAAGAAATACCCGCACATAAAGCTCTTGCGGCGAGTTTTGCGTGTAAAGCAGCTGTAAAAGCCGGGGAAAAACTCACTCACGAGGAAATGATCTCATTGATCGAAAGGCTGTTCACGACCGAATATCCTTACTTTTGCCCGCATGGTCGCCCTGTGATCATCAATCTGACGTTAGATGAATTGGACAAAAGATTCGAACGGAAATAAATGTTTCCTTCCGCAATAATTTTAACTGAATAGATCATTGGGTAAACTACCCGAAGTATTAGCTATTTTAGGTCCTACTGCGATAGGTAAAACTGAGATCGGCATACGTGTAGCAACAGAGCTGGATGGAGAGATAATCTCAGCTGATGCCCGGCAGATATATAAACATCTGAACATCGGAACCGCAAAGCCATCTTCTGGTGAGATAAAAAATATTCCGCATTATATGATTGATGTAGTGGAGCCGGGAGATTATTTCAGTGCCGGAAAATTCGGTGAATTGGGACGTGAATACGTCGCAGATATAGTCTCGCGAGGAAAAACTCCCATCGTGGTCGGTGGCTCCGGGCTATATGTTCGGTCGCTTGTAGACGGTTTGATCGAAGGCAATGCACGTGATGAAGCCATACGAGAGAAGATTTCCCAAGAGATCAAAGATTTAGGAATCCGATCAGTATATGACCGATTGATGGAAATAGATCCCGAATATGCGGAGAATATTTCGCATAACGATGAAGTGCGTATTGTCAGAGCGTTGGAAGTTTATACTCTAACAGGTAAAACTCTCACTGAATCTTTTTCGGATCAAAAAAACGCACCTCTTCTGAATACACTTTTCATCGGATTAATGATGGACAGGGAAGGGCTTGTTAGCAGAATAGAAGAGCGCGTAGAGAATATGGTAAAAGACGGATTAGTTGATGAAGTTGCGAAATTGATGGAGTCAGGATATGCAGAAAAGCTCAAGAAACTACCTACAATAGGATATAGTGAAGTAATTGAACATCTTGAAGGTCGAATAAACGAATCAAAAATGCTATCCGAGATTAAAAAACACAGTCGGAGATATGCGAAACATCAAATGACGTGGTTTCGGTCTGATTCTCGGATTCAGTGGATAAATATTGAAGAAATAAGCGATCCTGCATCGCAAATAATCGAAATATGGAATAATCGAGCCGTAGTGAATTGAATTTGTAGGATTTAAGCCTTTAAAAGTGAATTTCCCTCCTTGAAACTCTTCACTTGACATTAAAGTGTATAAAATTTATACTATTTTAAGCAAGAGTGTATAATAATTAAGCTGTTTGAACGAAATTAATTGATATGAGTGAACTATTGCATACAATTGAAGTTAAAAATCTCCGAAAAGATTTCAAAATAAGCAAAAATAAACAGATTTCTGCTCTTAACGGGATATCATTTGATATAAAACAGGGCGAAATTTTCGGCTTAATTGGTACCAATGGCGCCGGGAAAACCACAACAATTAAAATATTATTAGGATTTATTCCTTCCACATCGGGCGAAGTCAGTATAATGGGGCATGACGCTGAATCTGCAAGATATAACGTGAGAATCGGTTACACGCCTGAAGACCATGCATATTATCCACATCTGAAAGTAAAAGATTTTCTGAAGTATTTGGCTGCACTTTCAATCGAATCGGATTCGATATCAGAAAGGGTGGATAAAGTGATCGAAAGTTTTAATCTGGAACAAGTGTATGACAGACGTTTGGATGATCTGTCTCTTGGTTGGAATAAAAAGGTAGCATTGGCAGCGGCGTTTGTTGATGATCCCGAGATAATTATTTTGGATGAACCTATATCCGGTTTGGATCCGATCGCAGTTGATGAGCTGACCGCTCTTTTACAGGAAAGTAAAACTATGAATAAGACGATTCTGTTTTCTTCGCATCAGCTTTCGGAAGTAGAACAAATTGCTGATAGCATCTGCATAATCGACAATGGCGATATAGTTAAGAAGGGTCCCATTGATGAGCTACTTTCAAATTCTGATGCCGGCTCCCTGAAAGAGCTCTTTTTAAATTCTGTGGGAGATCACTCTTGAGTCGCACTTTGCAGATAGCCAGGATGACGTTTGGTATTTTCTTAAGGAGACCTGAAGTTTTAATGGTAGCGGCTCTGGGGTTTTTACTTATAACCGGAGTGAGCATGGTACTGCTCAATGAAGAGCTGGCTCAGCAAGTAAGCACGGGAATACAGAAATCCCAGGGAATAGAAATTGAAAAGCAAACATTTATTGAAGGCAGTTTGGTTTATGCCGAAATCTTCACGGTTATCGCAACCTTTTTGGTGGGAATGAGTCTTATCGGAAGGGACATAAAATCTAATTCAATTTCTCTTTATCTGGTAAAGCCTATCACAAGAATGCAATATCTATTAGGTAAATATCTCGGCGGAGTAATGTTGTCGGCTTCGATATTTTTATTTTATCTTATTTTTATAACAGTTGTCCTCTATATAGATGGTAGCGCTGTTCAAATTCCCTTTTTTAAGATTATTTCTTTGACACTCTTTAAAATTGCTCTTCTATATTCTCTGATCATCTTTTTTGTGCAAAAAATGCCGGGATTCGTTGCGGCATTGATTGGTTCAGCAATATATATAGGCGGCTATTTTGCAGGTGATTTTTATCTGATGTCGCTGAGCACGGAGGGATTGATCAAATATAGTTCATCATTAATCTACTACTTATTACCACATTTGGTGGAAGTAAGTCCCGGTTCTGTTATGAGTTCATCAGCTGGAATTATGCTGTTTTTCCAGTGGGCATTCGTTTACGGAGTATTATATTCAGGCATATGGCTATATGGCGCATTGAAGTTATTTAATAAAAGAGCGTTATAAAAGAACTACAAATTATGAGGAAATCGAATGGCATCACCGGATAAAAGACCTGTTGTATTAGTCATCAGCGAAAAGCCAAATGAATCCGCTGATTTGGAAACACACTTACCCGAGAAGGGCTTCGATGTTATAATAGCGCCTGATGGCTATGAAGGTTTGCTACTTGCCAGGGAGAAACACCCGAACCTTATCATAACAAGTTTTAAAACTAAAAAGCTTAATGGAGCGAAATTAGCCAAGTTGATCAAGTTTGACAAAAAATATCGGGATATTCCGATTATCGCTATATTGGAAAAAGATTCGCAAGAAAATCTTGACGAAATCCACAGCTTGAGAATCGAGAGATATGTCACAAGACCAATTGATTATGATAATCTGATAATGAACATCAGGAACCTATTTTCAGAAAGTGAAATCGGCGGATTTATTGAAGAGGCATTGCTTTAATTGACTCTTGATCCTCAACATATTCTTGATGCGTGGATATTTCTGGTTGGTTCCGCAATCGGTAGTTTTCTCAATGTGGTAATCAGCCGAATTCCTCAAGGAGAATCTATCTTCAAGCCTGTTTCTCATTGCCCAAAATGCAATACGCCTGTGAAGCCTTACGATAACATTCCGATATTGAGCTGGATGCTTCTCAGAGCAAAATGCAGGAGCTGTAAAAAATCAATTTCCGCACGATATCCTTTAGTTGAATTAGGAGTCGCCCTTCTGTTTTTAGTGATGTTTCAATTTTTCGGATTATCATGGGAATTTATCAGTTTTATTTCTTTGGGTTCGTTACTGCTTGCCGTTAGCCTGATAGATATAGATACACAGCTCATTCCTGATTCAATTTTGATTACAGGCGCCATAATAGGAGTTTTGCTTGCCCTGTTCGGTGATGCCATCTCAATAGAAAATTCGCTATTG
>CBDUTM010000084.1:0-6809 GCA_965369985.1 uncultured bacterium
CTGATTGTAGAGGTCGGGATTCTGAGCTTTAAACTCTTCTTTGGTCATATTACTGACCTCCTGTTTATTTTTTCCCGCACCCTCGGCGGGTTCGGTTGCTATTGATATATTATTTTCGACTTTATGTTTATCCGTTTTTTTCTTTTTGCTTTTTGCTATAATCAATTCTTTTCCATCCATGATGCCGTCAATCATTCCGATCTCAAGAGCTTTGCTTGCAATAACAAGACCGCCTTTCCCGAAATCTTCCCTGACGGTTTCTATCGGGACTCCCCGTCCTTCCGATATTCGTTGTACAAATATTTCATGAATTTCATTAAGTCTTTCTTTTATTTCACTACGTCCGATTGAAGTAGATACATTCATATCTTTTTTTTCTGCTCCAGTCGAAACTATTTTATGAATTTTAATTCCCGCTTGTTTATCTGCTTCGCTTGTATCGATTACTTCTGCAGCAACTCCGATACTTCCAACTTCTACAGTCGGTGTCATTGCAATGATTTTACCAGTTTGAGCTGCCAACCAGAAAGCAGCTGAAGCGGCCATATTATGTACGCGTGATTCCGTAGGTTTATTCATTGCTCTGATAGCCATAGCAGTCTGATCAGTTCCATGAACAGTTCCGCCGGCAGAGTCAATTTCAAATATAACTTTTTCAACCATCGGATCATTTTCGGCTTTATTGATATTATCAATTATTGATCCGAATGTAGTTTGTTCAACTCCAAATAAAGCGGCAGACATTGCAGGCTGCTCTGATAATTCTCCGACAATAGGAATATGCGCTATACCATTTTTTATTTCAAAGAGATCGCCCATATTTTCGATTTCAGATTTGATGATTGCAGTGATTTCTTGGATGTCTTTTTTACTTGCTTCGGCTTTAATTTTTTCAAGATCATTATGCAAAGAGATTATTTTTTCTAATTCTCTCTCTTCCATTGCGAAGAATCGAGACATATAGTTCCCCTCCCAGGTTACTATTTATAATTTATAACTACTTTTTTAATTTTGTCAAGTTATTTTGTAGCAATATCATAAATTATATATCCACCGAATAGCACTCCGACAATTCCAAGTCCGATTTTTAATCTACGTATTTTCCTCTCTTGCTCTTTTCTGTAATCTTGAAACGAGCTCTGCAAGGCTATCAGCTGCGGAGGTAAGTCGGTCAATACTTCCGCTTGCCTCTTCGAGTCGTTCTCCAATTTCGTTATTGCTGTCTCTGATTTCTGCTGTGCTATCCTGGATTGATTTATTGAGTTCGTCAGCTTCGGCAATTCCTGACTGAATACCGTCGATATGTTGATCAATAACAGAAGATCCTCCGGTGTCAATTCTACGGCTGATAATCCGGAAGATAAAAAGAGCAATAATAGCACAAAATACAAAACCGATCGCAACATATATTCCCGCCTTTTTAAGAAATTTATTAATAGTCACAATGGACCTCGGCGAATCCAGATTCCATTAAAATATTATATACATCTGTATCTTTTTGTCGATCAATTTCTTTTTCCAATTCTTCTTTATTCATAGCAAGCAATTTTATGCTTATCTGTTTTAAAGCTTTATTGAGTTTTCTCTTTTTCATTTTCCGTTCTGATTCTTGGCTGCCATGACTCCGCCCGCAGTTTTGATCCCGAAAAGAGCAGCTACAAAGATGATAATAGGATACAGAATGTTCGGTATTTCCGAGGGATTAGCAATAGCACCATAAACAGCAATGCCGAATATAATACAACTTCCAGTAATTCCAAGAGCCTTTTTAACAGATTTTTTCTTTTCCAGTTCATTCATGTTTTCCTCCGTTCAAATGCAATTACATATTTTCCTATTCCAAGCTGAATCCATATTTCATAAAATCTAATATTTTTCTGGAAAGTAATACCGAAAGACAATTCAACCGTTCTTAGATTTTTAGGTAATTTATTTTTATATTCGTTTTTCCAATCTAATATTTGTTCTATCCATTGCCATTCGATTTTCATATAGATTCCAACGGTACAGTTTTGAATACATCGAGATATGGTTTTATGATTTCGAAAAAGTTTTCTATTTCATGAATTACATCAAATCTTCCGCATCCAGTTGTTGTTCGTCCGCCCCAGTAATGAAACCAATAACCGAAATCAAATTGTACATTGCCGGCTGAAATACTATATCCGCCATGATTGTCTAAATTCCATATGGGTACAAGCTGCGTAGCATTGGTAAATATTTTTAAGGGTTTTAAATATTCCTGATCCGTATATTCATATCCCGTTATTTTCCAAGAGCCTTCAGGAAATCGCCTTGGCATATAAGGCAGAGATTTATCATATCGATTAAGCGGGAAAGTATATATCACGTCATCAGGATTATGTAATTCACGCTCTTCATTTATTTCATTTCGAACAACTGAGTCACAGTAAAATGTTTTCTGCTGATTTTTCTCATTATCGATGATTTTCAATTCGTGCTTATCGCGGAAAAATAAGACTTTCATCTTATCCATCCTATCAATGCTATGGCTCCGGTAACAACGATGGTAATAATCAAGATAACATTCTGTGAACTATGTTTTTTATCTTCTTTATCATCCTTCAGTGTATTCAAACCTGATTCCACTAAACCGATACGATCTCTCATTGATCTATCTTTTTCATAAAGATCATTGATATCTTCACGGAGCCGATCCACATCCTTCAGAATCGGTTCAGTTATATTTCTGATTGTTTTTTCAAGTGCTTCAAGCCTGGGATCGAGGTACGCTCTCAGTTCGTTTATGTCCACTGCCATAACTCCCTGCCAAAGTACAACATTATGCAAGAATGGCTTTTCATTTGACCCACTATTTTACATCAAAAAAAAGGCCGCCCGAAACCAACGGAATCAGACGACCAAAATAGTGAGTCTGATCCCATCGTAATATATATTCATGACGATTTTACTAATCGTCGGATTATGTACTGATATATCCTTTTTTCATCAGTTTGTATACCAATTGTGCAAGATTGCCGGCATCATATTTATCACATGCGCGGCTTATTCTCTTCTGGACAGCATCAGTCGAAAGGCAGACTTTATCTGCTACGGCTTTCGTGGACCATCCAGCCATTTTGTACTCTATGATTTCCCTGGTTATTTCGTCAAGACCGGTGTAGATATTCGGTTTCTTTGGATGGACGAGGATGTAATAAATTATAATACAGTATACATATCCGAGTGAGGTTGAAAATACTTGCATAGGAGTAAATCCGAAAAATATTTTAGAAGCTAATCCTATCGCCGTCACTATAATTATTATGATATTCATTTTAAATGTCTGGAATATATAAAGAGAATAAATAAGAAAAACAATACCGGTCAAATTTCCAGGTTCACTTGTTGTCATAAGAGAAAGAAAACTCATTCCAAGAAATAAATAAGCATTGAATTTATATTTATTCCTAAAGATAATACATAATGCAATCAAGATCAAAAAAGGCAGAGTATAAAGTCCTCTGCCAATTATTGATTTACCTTCTGATATTTGATTAAAAAGATTTGCTGCCATAATTACAGCAAATACAACAATATTTATTATCGTTATAGGATGTTTTTTAATCAACCCACCATCCACGTGTTGATACCTCTATTTCTTCCGGAGTGAGATTTTCGCTTATTTCTTCAATCTCTTTTTTATGATCTTCTCCATGATCCTTTTCACGATGTAAACATATAGCAAGCGCAAGGATTCTTACGACCTTCATGGATACATGATCCCACATATCCCGGGCTCTGCTTTCACAGGTTGAATAATCCTCTTGTGATAAAAAGTCAGAATCGTCGATCTCTTTTTGGATAATAGTTTCCATTTCACTTTCAAAAATCTTTCCAAGTTCATGAGATAGTTTCATAGTGTGCTCCTGATTTTTTGACTCACTTTAAATAGTTTACCGCCTGAACAATAAAAAATCAAGTATCGCGGCAGGAACTACTGCTCCGTCTAAATCAGTAGTTTCGAAATTCCCTTTATTGTCTGGGCTACATACCTGAAATCTTATTTTAAAATCTTTTTCAATAATTACATTAACAATCCCGACCAGGACCATCTGATTAATCCCTTGAACTGGAAGGGTCGCTATTCTGCCATTTAATGGATTCCAGGACCCATCATATAAAAAAGGGATAACATCAACCCTGGAATTCCCTACCGATGTTTGTAAGTTTAATGTAGCAGTTATTAATAACTTACCTCTTTGTAAAAAAGTAAATTCTCCATTCACATCATTAAATGTCGAAAGGCCCGTATTACTTTCCGTGAATATTAACGCGGGGAATTCCGTGTCGTTAAAATCCGTAAAGACGGCGGGTATTAGTTCCGAATTTCCCGTAACAATAAGAGTATCATGAAAAACTAATTGTTCCTCGCCTCCAATTCCATGCATAAGTCACTCCAAAAAAAGTGACCCACTATTTATCTGAAATGAATATCCAATAATACAAGTACGTCTGTGCCGCCCGTAACTGATTGAACACTGTGTCCGCATTCCTGATCGTGCTTTACTGTTGCTGGAGGTTCCGTTGAACATTGTAATCTGCCTGCTGCTGAATCAGATACACCCATCCAATCACCACGGACACAAGCTGAACTATTTTCCATAAGTCCCTGGGCTCTTCCCGATGTTACAATCCAGACATCTTCTCCGTCAGGTATTCCATTGTTATAAATAAATCCTATCGGTTCAACGCCCGCGGCTTCTTCGATATCAACAGCATTATCCGCCGATGAACTTGCTTCGACGACTGTTCCCTTTATCGATATTGCCCCGGTTTTATTTGTATATCTTTGAGCGAATCCGCCTTCCGCAGTAATGGCTACATTTTTTGTTAATTTAAAAAAAGGGAAATCACTACCGATAGGCATTAGATTACATCCGCTGTAATTTTTGCAGTATTCGGTGTGGTTGGCCTATTGTCGATAAAAAGAGCATAATAAACATCACTTGCATCGTCTGCGGGTATTTCTAATGCCCTATCTTTAAATCCAAGAGGAAAAGCATTTTCATGGTCATCAAGGCCGGCTGCTATTTCTGCCGCTCCGCCATCTGCCGCAATTGTATCGGCTCCGGGAGTGACAGTATGATTTATTAATATTGCAATACTATCTGACAATTCAGTTACCCAGCAAGTACCGGATTCTCCGGCATCAGTTATTTTCCGCCATATTTCGGTAGTTAAGGTATAGGTTGTCGTTGCCATATAAGCTCCTAAGACTCACTATCTTATTAGCCTATTTGTTCAAAGTTCGCTTCTTCCACTGTTTCAAGACGTTCTTCTAAATCTCTGATTTTTGCCATTGCGATATCATTCATAATTCCTTGAACCGGTTCTGTTCCGGTTGCCGGAATAATTGATTCTGTATCTTCACCCAAAATCCGTTTTCTCATTTCTTGTTCTCGTTTCCGTTTTTTGAGTACTGTATCATAACTTATTCCGGCAAATTTTCGCGCGGCCATATCGTTTGTTATCCAATCTTTCTTATCTAAAAGATCATGAGCCTCAACATCTTTTTTAATATCAACAGAGGGCCTTGACACTCCAGACCATTCGCTAAACAACCAAGCTCCAAGTTCTTTATATTTCGCAGGATCTCTCCATGCTTCGAGAAGTCCTGATGCCTGAATCTGTCCGAGTAATACGGATTGAATAATAAACTCTTTATAAACCTCATTGTAAAAATCATTACCGAATTTCCAGACCCGCCATTTTAAATAGAGTCGGAATTCAGTATCAGCCTGCCTGCTGGCGGAAAAATTACTCTGGAACATCTGCCGCATAATCTCAGGCGGTATTTCGTTTGTCCAGGCTAAAACATTAAGAATTGCTTCCTCAAATTTTGTATAATTAACATTCGGTCTTTGAGTATTAAAACTTACGGGCTCCTCACCTTCAGCGAGTTCGTCCATGACAGTTCCGGGAAGCATCTGAGAAAAATTATATTTTCTTTGCGTACCATCAGTTTGAGTAACCTGTACGATATCCTCTCTTATGGCTCCCTGACCCATCGGTTGAGTTCCGGGACCGGTTGCTTTAGTTTTTTGGATAAATAGCGGAAGCAGACTATTAACCGTTGCTGCTCTTTGCTCTGAATCTCTATATCGATCGAGTTCTTTCATCATGTAAAGAACAGATGCAAGAAGCGGGATTCCCCGGACTTCATCCAGTTTTCGATCATCCGTGCCGTAGATCATTTTCGATATTCGGCGATTGCCTTTTTCACTGAAAACAGGAATCCTCTTTGATTCGAAAACAAATTCTTGCTGCCCTGCTTTATCAACGGTTACCCAGTACGCAACATGCCGACCATTCGGATCGATTTCTACGCCGTGAATAATGCGGTTTCCTTCGCGTGGTTTTTTCGTAAGAGGAGTTTGTACGTGTTGACCGTCGATGAGTTCAAGAGCGGGTAATCCTGTTTTTCTGTTTATCCTCCAGACAATTAAGATATCACCGGCAATCAAAGATATTTTACGGACCTCTGCTGCAATATCTCCGAGTGTCCATTGTTTTCGATGATCGACTACGGCAGGATTGTCACCATATAGTTTGAAATTAATTTCTTGTTCATCACCCCAAGATTGAGCTTCCTCTTCAGAAATATCCAAGACATCGGCAATAGGAGAAGCTTCGAGATTGAGTCCGGTATTTATTTCGTTGCGAACAAGTCTCCGGATAAGACCTTTACAGTACGGATTTTCCTTAAATAATTGACTTGATCTTTCCCGTAAAGTCCAATAATCCGTAAATACATATTGTCTTGTAGCTCCAAAGCCACCGGGAAA
>CBDUTM010000085.1:0-6764 GCA_965369985.1 uncultured bacterium
CCCGAATCTTTTGAATTCTGAGGCTACATATTCAGCTGCCTTCTCGCCTCCCGGAGTTCCTGATCGCCTCCCTCCCAGCTCATCTGATGCGAGATATTTTATTTGCCTTAAAACGTCTTCTTCTTCAATTTCCGGAGAAGTAATGATATTCTGGCTTATGCTGCCGGTCCTATAGGTTTCTATAGCGCCCTTGCACGTGATGAGCGTCAGACTTGATAAAAAAATTAGTAATTTCTTCTGAATTTTTTTAAACCTTAAAAATTGATTGCCAGTGAGTAGCGCTTTTAAGAACAGGAATTCTTCGGCGAAGAGAAAGTAATATTTCCATATCAAGTTCCGCGTAGATTATCGCCTCATCTAAATCATCAGCTATTGCCATCACCATCCCCCATGGATCGACAATGACGGTCTCCCCATGACTTACCTCTCCCTGAGATTTTTCTCCTATTTGTGCCGGTGCGATCATGTAAGTCTGATTTTCAATTGCACGAGCTTTTATCAAGGGTAACCAGTGATCTTTTCCTGTGTAGTGGGTAAAATTTGATGGTAGAAATATAGCATTCGCCCCATCAAAAGCAAGCGCTCTGAACAGCTCCGGGAAACGTAGATCAAAACAGATAGCAAGACCAATTTTGCCGAATGGTATTTCTGTGGTTACCGCTTTATCGCCTGCTTTCACACGTTTCGATTCGAGCCGTTTATGATCTACATCGGGCAGGTCGGCATCAAACAAGTGAATCTTTCTATAACGCACCAATTCGTTCCCGTCAGGAGAAAAAAGTAAACTTGTATTGTAATGCCTTTCATCGTTTTCTATTCTTTCGGGAATTGAACCGGCAAGCAAATACAGATTATGCGTCTTGGCAGCGTTGCGCAAAGCCGTTATCTCTTCTCCTTCAAACTCAAAATCGAAAAATTTATCAGATCCGATATAAAGCATATTTTCAGGGAATGCGACGATCTCAGCATTATTTTCGGCAGCCTCGGCTGTAAGGGATAGTACACGTTGAAGGTTTACCGAAACATCATCCCCGGAGTTCATTTGAATTGCGGCAACTTTCATTCTTTTTCCCTATCTCTTCATTTACTGTTTAAAGGGGAATGTAAATAAAGTATTCGGTAAAAGATAAATTGCAATTTTCAAATTTCCGGAGAATCCGTCCTGCTACCCAATTTGCTGTCTAACATAAGCAGAGGAGTCGTTTGATCCCCTATCATCTTCAATTGATTGACTATCTCGAGGACCGATTTTTCTTCTTCCACCTGCTCGTCAATGAACCACTGAAGAGCAGATTGCACCGCATAATTACTTTCTTTTCGGGCAATTGAATAAATATCGTTGATCATTTTGGTAACGTTTCGTTCGTGATCTAACGTTTGCTCAAACACGCTTAACGCCGAATCAAATTTAGTGGGGGGACCGTCAACTTGTTTCAACACTACCTGACCTTCCATACCAATAACCATATCGAATATCTTCATGGCGTGCATAATTTCTTCTTCATATTGCATTCTCATCCAGTTTGCCATGCCAAGCATATTGATATTTTCAAAATGCGAAGCCATCGATAGATATAGAAAAGCCGAATAATATTCATTGTTCATCTGCTCATTGAGGGCATTTTCAAGCGTTTTGCTTAACATTTTATCCGCACTCCTTATATTTTCAGATCATCCAAATTTTGATAAATCGTTATACTAATTTATGAAACTTGATGTTAAATTACTATAGGCGACTTAATTGTCGGGTCCTTATTGAATATATAATAATAATTGGTTTAAAAGATGATTGAGTGTTCAGTTTATACTGATAAAGATAGTGTAATATGGGATAAGTTCGTTACTTCCGCAAATAATGGCACCATATTCCATCTACGCCGATTTTTGGGATATCACCCAAAGGATAGGTTTGAAGACCGTTCGCTGCTATTTCATAAAAACGGTAAACTTGTAGCTGCTTTTCCTGCCTGTATTCTGCGAGATGAATCAAAAACCACTCTCCATTCTCATCTTGGAGCTTCATTCGGGGGATTCGTATTAGAGGAATCTACAGGTTTGAAAGATACTTTTGAACTCGTGGAAGCCTTAAAAAACTATTCTCACGATAATAATATCAACGAAATCGTATTGACTCTGCCGCCTATTATTTACCTGACAAGACTTTCGAACAACCTTGATTTTGCTCTGAATAAAAATGGATTTTCGTATGTCAAAAGAGAACTTTCCAGTGTTCTATCTCTGAAACCTTCTCTTTCTACAAACTTGAAAAACTTCAGGGCGGAGGCCAGGACAGCATTTAGGCGCGCACAAAAACTGGGTGTGGAAATACGGGAATCCGAGGATTTCCCCACATTCTATAAGCTACTTGAATCCAACCTTTCGATACGTCACGGCGTGACTCCAACTCATACGATAGATGAGCTGCTCAAATTAAAAAACCTTTTCCCTGATAGGATTGAATTGCTTGCAGCATTCGCCGAAGGAGAAATGATAGCCGGAGTGATTCTTATTGAGTGTAATCCGAAAGCAATTATCGCCTTCTATATTTGTCACGACGAAAATTATCAACAATTCAGAGCCGTAAATCTTCTTTTTCACGATATCATCAAGAGAGCCATACAAAAAAAATTCAAGTATTTGGATTTCGGAACGTTTACTGTTGATATGGATCCGAATTGGGGGCTTGGAAGGTTTAAAGAAAGTTTTGGAGCCAGTGGTCTTTTCCGCGATACATTCAAAATTGAATTATAAATTGCTTAATTTTCTGAATGAACGAAAATAATCATCTAAATATAAAGCAGCACTTTCCGTATCTGTTGCCATTGGTTGTCGTTTCAATACTTTTCAGAATGCAATTCGCTACGCCATACTTGTTTGATGGCGACCCGGTAAATTACTTTCTTGGCGCTCATAATTTATTCACTGGAAACGGGTACTACGCAATGGGGATACCGGTCATCTGGCCGGTTGGATACTCACTCACTATCATACCGTTTTTCTTACTTTTCAGCGGAGTTAGCGCAGCAATAGCTTCAAGCGTGATCTTTTCCACTTTAGGAATGATCTTGCTCTATCTCATCGGAGCAGAGCTGTTCTCACGAAGAATCGGTTTTGTCGCAGCGTTGCTACTTGGATTCTCCGAAACCTATTTCTTTAATTCTCTGAATGTAGCATCAGATACCCACGCACTGTTTTTTACGCTGTCGGGAATATATTTTTTCATAAAATTAAGAGATCTTTATTCTCCGAAATGGATTTTTCTTTCAGGACTTTTTTTCTCTATGGCAGTTATAACGAGATATCAATCCGTTACATTTATCTTACTGCCATTTTTATATATTATTTGGGAGAAGCGGAAAAGGGAGCTTCCCGGTTTTCTTGATCGGTCCGGAAATATCCTCACTCCGATCATTATTTTTTTCGCAGCTATGATTCCTTTTGCCCTTGTTCAATCTTACATTAATTATGTTGGATACGGAAGCATATTGCCTGTTCAATACGCCGCCGCAACTTCTTCCGGGTTCGGTACCGAATCGTTAAAGATCATTCTTAATCCTATTCGTATTGTTTTTCGCTTATTTTTCTCATCTGATCTATATTCCCCTATCGGGATACCACTATTGATAACCGGATATTTCGTAATTAGAAACCGCCCGAAAATTCTTTCCTTATTGACGATTTGGACACTGTTAGCTGTTCTGCCAATGATATTTTATTTAGTTGTGCCACGATATTTTTTTACCGTATCTGCTCCGCTATTTCTTCTGATCGCTGTTGGCGGTGACGAAATCATTAGAAGCGTCGGGAAGTTATCGTTTTTATCAAAATTAAGCAGCTACAAAAAAAGAATCTTACTTTCATCCGTTCTTCTGATCATTCTACTCCCCTTTATCGCTCAAACTTTCAAGCTCGCTTCATCAAATAAAAATCATCTCTCGGCAATGAGCGAATCATTCAGCTGGGTTAAAAATAATTCCAACAAGGATAGCGCCGTTCTGACTCAATCACCTTATTATGGACATTTCAATATTTGGGATGCGATCGGACAGGACATTTGGGTAGGTGAATATTATTCAGATAGAGACGTTTATTCAGTGTTCGATGATGTAGATAGCATATTATTCAAACATCCGGATACGTATCTTATCTTGAACGAATACTGGCAGCGAGAAAAAAACCTGCTCATGATGTATCCGGCAGATAATATGAAAGGCATAGATCATATTTTAGCTGATTATAAAACGGAACTTGTGAAATCATTCGGGATGAAACGAAATTTTCTCTTGTGGAAGCTGTCCACCCAAACCAATAATCCGGATGCTTATTATATGAACGAACATTTATTTAAAATATATAAGGTGAGTAGTGACAGTCTCCGATAGCGCTCCTCCGCGATCATTAAATAGAAACATTAAAGAACTCTCCAAGCATTCTATCATTTATGGAGTGGGCGTGTTAAGCAGGATTTCATCGTTTATCCTGCTACCGATACATACAGCATATTTCTCGCAGCATGATTACGGGATACTGATCCTGGTACTCTCTTTCATCGGCATCGCTACCGTATTCACAACATATGGTCTCAACGTTTCCTTTTTGCGGTGGTATGTACCGGAAACGGACGCTCAGGAGCGAAAGAGAATATTCAGCATTTGTTACTATGGAATTGCCGGAGTAGCCCTTTTACTCACACTGATCATAGTGACCACATCAGCATCTATAGCCGATCTGCTTCTTCGTGATACGATTTATCAGCCGATGCTTTTTATAGCGGGGTTTATTCTCCTCATGGATGCTCTTTTCCATTTCCCACAAATTCTCCTTCAGGCACAGAATAAATCATTTGGATATATTGGAGTGGTTTTTCTGAATGTGACTCTTAATCTCGGATTAAGCTATTATCTTATTGTTCAACGTGGACTTGGCATAAACGGGGCTTTATACTCAGCATTAATTGCCGGAGCAGGTGCATTCGTGGTGACAATTCCGCTGGTTCTGAAAAACTTAACTATACATTTTTCCATCGCTAAATATAAAGAATTTGTGAAGTACGGAATACCGTACGTTGCCAATTATCTCTTCGTAGTTTTAATAGACCTCAGTGACCGACTTCTGCTCGAACGATTTATAAATGCTGAGAATGTTGCCTTGTATTCCGCCAATTACAAGCTCGGAGCCGCAATGTCGATAGTAGTCAACGCTTTTAGACTCGCATGGCATCCATTCTTTTTGTCTCTGAGTAACTCCCCCGTTGCCAAACGCACATTCGCCCGAGTCTTTTCATATTTTTTATTATTCTCCTGCGGAATATTCCTTTCCATATCAATTTTCATAGATGATATCGTAAGAATCAACATCGGCGGATTTTATCTGATCGCGGAAAAGTATTGGGAAGGTACGTTCATAATCCCATGGATCCTCTTCTCTTATTTGATCTCGGGATCATATGTCATTTTCGCCGCAGGAATTCATATTGAGAAAAAAACAAAATTTACTCCATTATTTACCGGGTCCGGATTATTAACTAATTTTATAGCAAACATAATTTTAATACCGATATTAGGAATATATGGAGCCGCAATATCGACAGCTATCGGTTATGGAGTGATGACTGTTTTTCAATACTTTACTGTTCAAAAATTCTATCACATCAAATATGAATATATGAGACTTCTAAAAATTCTTGTATCCACAGCCATTATTTTTTCTGCTTTTAAGATATATTTTTCGGATGCAACTGTAGGAATCAAATTTGCTATCCTGTTGGCGTATCCCGCGCTTCTCTTTCTATCCAAATTTTTCTTGAAATCAGAATGGAATGAGATGAAGAGCTTGGGTTTGAAACTGATCGGTAGGACAAATCAAAGTTGAAAATACTTTACATCTCTCCTGAGCATACGGTCGGCGCTCTTTCTCTATGGAAAAATGAACACCAAAAACGGGGTAACGAATGCAGATATGTTACTCTTTATCCATCGGCAAGCGGATACGAAGAAGATATTTGTTTAAATCTTCCTCTCGTTTCCACAGGAAAATTATACATTAATCTTCGGAATTTAGTATACCGCTCTCACGGTGAACTTGGAAGCAAAACCGTCAAAACCGGATTCCCTCCTGTATGGAAACCAAAGAACAGCGCTGAATCGATCTTTTTTAAGTTAAGAGAGTTTATTTGGAACTCTTATATCAAAAAAGCCATTGTAGAATATAATTTAGCAGATTATGATGTTTATCATCTCGAATGGGGTATGGGATTTTACAGAGACGGCAGATTCATCTCTGAAATGAAAGATGAAGGGAAACACATCGTTTGCACTTATCATGGTCAGGATATGCGAAACCGTGGCGTCATTCCTGCAATTGATAAACTCAGTGATCTAAATCTGACCAGCGAACTTGATCTGATGCAGAAGCATCCTAATATCAATTATCTCTTTCTTCCTTTTGCTACATCCGATTTCATTCCGAGAGCTGAACCCAATGAACTAATAACTGTTTCTCACGCTACCCGGAAGCGCATGGCGAAAGGTTCTGATGATATTCTTCGAATATGTACCGAATTGGAAAACGAAGGAAAAATTAAATTTATCTTTATTGAAGACAAACCCAATTCAGAGGTTTTGGAAGCAAAATCACACCGCGATATCTACATTGACCAGATCACTGATATTGGTTGGGGTTACGGCATGAACAGCGTTGAAGCTCTTTCAATGGGAGTTGTTTGTTTCACGAAGATGAACAAGGAGTATGTCAATTTTATACCG
>CBDUTM010000086.1:0-6715 GCA_965369985.1 uncultured bacterium
CCTAATTCCTCTCTCAGCAGATCAAGCTCGGCTTCCACGTTTATTATCGTGTCTCCGTTAGGGAGTCGGCGATAAGGTGTGGATTCCGACTGAAGACTGAAGTCCATTTCTCCGAATATTTCCTCTACGATGTCCTCAATTGTAAGAATACCGGCAGTTCCACCATATTCATCAACGATAACCACTACGCTCTGTTTTTCCTGCTGCATTTCTTCCAATACTTCATCCGCAGGCTTGGATTCAGGCAGAAACTTTACATCGCGAATTTTAGTGGGTTTATCGGTCTCCATATCGAAGAGGTCTTTCAGCAAAATAACACCCGTCATTTTATCGATGGTATCCTCATAGACGAGCAATTTTGAAAAATGCGTCTTACTGAATTCTTCGATTATTTCCGAGCGGGAAAGATCAGACGGGATCGCGGCAATTTGAGTCCTGGGGATCATTGCTTCGCCCGCAGTGACCTCGTTAAAGCTAAGCAGATTAGAAATTATCCTGCTTTCGCGCTCCTCCATATAGCCCTGTTCTTCAACGTGAGAGAACAGAACCCGCAGATCATCTTTAGAAAATGCCTTTTGAATCCCGCTTTCTCCTTCTTTCCGAAAAAATCTTAGCTTCCCCAACAATTGAATCAAAGCTATGACAGGATATAAGATAAATTGTGTGGCTTTCAGCAGGGGAGCGATTTTTGTAACGGTTATTCCTGCCGTTTCTCTCCCGATAGTCTTAGGAAGAATTTCACCGATTATGAGTATGACTATACTTGTGATGATCAGTGCTGCCCAGCTCGGCATATATCCTATCAAGATCACTGTAGCGAAAGAAGTAGTTAGAATATTGGCAAGATCGGTACCGACAAGAGTGGTGCTTAAAAATGTCTCAGGCTTGTCAAGAAAGCCGACAGCGGATCTCGCCCCTCTGATCTTTCTCTTTAGCTGAACTTCGAGTTGGATTTTGTTCACGGTGACAAAAACAGTCTCCGCCATTGAAAAGAAAGCGGACAGGAATAAACCGATGCCCACGATCAAAATTTCTAACAATATTTTTTCTCGTTCTAATTTAACTTATGAATAAGGTTAACCAAATTGAGAGTGAAACTCAATCAGAAATTGGGATATTGCTTGTATAAGCAGTTATATTATTTCTGAAATTGATTGATTATCTACGCGATTCTTAATAAGTTATGTCATCAAAACCCGCATGGAGTATAGATTGTATAAGTTTATAAGAAGTTCAGCGATCGCGTTGACTCTTTTCGCATTTTCTTCCGTCAGCCACGCTCAACTGACAGGCGGGCTAAATTTGCCATTTGAATCGGTAGCGAGTACAAACAGCGCATCGTCAATAGCACTGAATCCGGCCGGATTAGGTTTCAATCAAGGTCGGAATTTTAATATTGCGCAATCGCACCTTTCGGACAAATTCTTCAGCGACACCGGAATTTATTTTGCCTTTGGAAATGTCGGATATTCTCTCGAATGGCTGGATTCCCCTACACCAAGAAGAAAACACTCTTTTGCGCTGGCGTTGAGCAACGGCACGAACCATTCAATCGGATTTGGCTACTCTCGATACGGTTCAGACGACGCCGGCTATTCTGCACTGACTCTCTTAACCGCGGGATTGAACTTCAGACCTGCAAAGTGGCTTTCTCTGGCAGGAGTCGCCTCTGACGTCAGGGGAAGCAGTATTCCTGTTGCGATTGGTTCGGGAATAGGTCTGTTAGAAAGTAGATACAAGCTTGGTTTGGGAGTGAGACCGTTCGGGGAATTCCTTACGCTGACAGCAGACGCGAATATCGATAGATTTGATTCCGGTGATAATACGATTTATCGGTTTGGGTTAGAATACTGGTCCGATAAGGGATTCAGCTTTAACGGTATGTTGGATGAAGAAGGTGGATTTGAATTCGGAATCGGAATCGGATTTCCCACTTCGTCTCTTCGCAGCAGTAATCGCTATAATGAGAGTGGCGATTATCTTTCGTCTGTTTCTGTCCTTGAGATGAGGAATAGAAGAAGCGCTACAGCTCTTCAGCAGAAGGGAAGTTATTTACAGCTAAAACTTTCAGGATTTATTCCTGATGAACCGAGATCGAGTTTCTTTTCAAGAGGACCGAGAACTACATCAGAATGGATTCGTCTCATTGACAGAGCGCGTGATGATGAACAGATAGGCGGAATTATCCTGCGAATAGGTTCTTTTACCGGAGGAATGTCAACCGCCGAAGAAATAAGAGGCGCGCTGTTGCGGTTCAGGAGCAGTGGTAAAAAGATAATTGCGTATGCAGAATTTATGACGGTGAAAGGGTTATATGTCGCCTCAGTTGCCGAAAAAATTTATATGAATCCGTCGGGATACCTTTACTTTTCGGGTTTGAGAGCGCAGGTGACCCACTATAAAAGTATGCTGGAAAAAATCGGTGTGGAAGCAGAATTCATCAGAGTTGGGAGATATAAAAGTGCCGTGGAATCTACAACACTTGATTCGATGTCCGTACCAAAAAGGGAAGTGTTGAATGCGATTCTCGATGATTTTCAGGAGAACATTTATTCTGCTATCGCCGAGGGAAGAAATCTTTCGAGGGAGGATCTGAATTCAGCGGCGGAAGAGGGTCCGTATACCACCACCGAGGCGGTGGCTGCAAAACTTATAGACGGAACTGCTTACGAAGACGAGATAGAGGATAAGATCAAAGAACAATATGATGTTAAAACCTTCCGTAAAATCACAGGACGCAGTTACGAAAAACAAAAACAGTTGGTTCGCCGGTGGAGCGGGAAACCGGTGGTAGCTGTTCTGCATCTCAGTGGCGCTATCGGAACAGGGGAAAGTCGAAAGAGTCCATTGGGCGGTTCAAAAGTACTTGGAGCAAAGACGATAGCCCGGATGATCAAATCTCTGCGGAATAACCGTAATGTCAAAGCATTGATATTGCGGATCGACAGCGGCGGTGGCACTACACTTGGCTCAGATATAATTTGGCGAGAGATGTCCAAGACCAAAGGCGAGAAGCCGCTGATCGTTAGCTTTGGCGACATAGCAGCGTCGGGGGCTTATTATCTTGCTATGCCTGCTGATACTATAGTTGCTGAAAAAATGAGCATTACCGGTTCTATCGGTATCTTTCTGGGCAAACCGAGCTTGAAAGGACTTTATGAAAAATTAGGTATCAGTAAAGAAGTGATAAAACGCGGCAAACATTCGGACATTTTTTCTGAAAGTAAGAAATGGACAGAAGAAGAAAAAGAACTCCTCCAAAGACAGCTGAATGAGCTTTACGATGATTTTGTGAACAAGGTCGCAGAAGGTAGGGGGCTTACTAAGACCGAGGTTGACAGCATCGCTATGGGTCGGGTCTGGACAGGTGAAGATGCGCTTGAGTTGGGTTTGATTGATATTATCGGCGGTATAAAGGAAGCGGAAGATGTGGCTCTTGAAATGATCAATTCGACCAGAGAAGACACCAAATTTGTAACGCTCTCTTCTTTCGGAAGCTCCGGCTTTCGAATCGGAACGGCATTTAACGCATTATCGGACAGGTTAATTCAAGACGCCCTACAGCCATTTGAACCTTTAACCGAAGACTTTCAGGAATCGATAGAATTATTACTGCTCTTGCAGGAAGAGCAGCGTCTGTTATTTTCTCCTTTTAATATCGAAATTGAATGACCGACAGAACAAAAACGATCGTTGACAGCGGCAAAATGGCATCTCTGACGACGGAGACCCGCAATCCAAATAGCACGAACATTGACGCAATGTCAGTACCCGAAATATTAGAACTGATAAATTCGGAAGATAAACTCATTGCGGCTGCGGTAGCCAAAGAGAAAGATAATATCGCAAAGGCGGTGGAATTGATCGTTGATGCTCTCCGCGGAGGAGGGCGGCTTATCTACGCCGGAGCGGGAACGAGCGGTCGACTCGGTATATTAGACGCCACAGAAATTCCCCCTACTTTCTCGGCCGACCCGGAATTGGTGCAGGGGATCATTGCAGGCGGGATGGATGCGCTTGTCCGTTCGATCGAGGGAGCGGAAGATTATCCCGAAGACGGTAGATCCGATATTGCGGAAAAAAACGTCACCGGCAATGATATTGTATTTGGTATTGCCACAAGCGGAAGAACGCCTTACGTCCTGGGCGCCCTTGAAAAAGCTAAGGAATTAGGGGCAAAAACAGTGTTTCTTACCTGTAATGCAGTTGAGCCGAGCGAAATTGCGGCTGATGTCATTATCACGCTGATCGTGGGAGCAGAAGTTATCACGGGTTCTACCCGTATGAAAGCAGGCACCGCTACCAAGCTGGTATTGAATATGGTCACTACAACTTCGATGATAAAATTGGGTAAGGTATATCAAAACCTGATGGTGGATCTAAAAGCAGTCAATAACAAACTTGTTGACCGTGCCTGCAGAATTCTTGAGACTATCACAGGTATAAACTATGATTCTGCGGCATCACTTTTGGGCGAAGCGGATATGAATCTGAAAACAGCACTAGTAATGCAAATCGCTTCTGTTGACCGACTGAAAGCGTTAGAACTGCTCGAAGAAGCAGATGGAATAATACGAAACGCAGTAAAACTTCCATGATAGGATCGCTTGCCGATCTTTGGAAACGCGAAAAACTTACTGTTGCGGGTCTCATGAGCGGAACATCGATGGACGGAGTCGACGTAGCCATTATGGAGCTATCGGGAAGTGGAATAGATACGAAATGGGAGGTAAAGTATTCCAAAAGTTATCCTTTCGAAAGTAGCCTGCGTGAGCAAATTCAAAAATCGATTAAAGGAGGGGCTGAAGCTGTCTGCCGACTGAACTTTGATCTCGGAAAAGAATTTTCTGCGGCACTCGGAACGGCATTGACAGAATCAGGGATCTCGCCGTCAGAGCTTGACCTGATAGGCTCACACGGCCAGACCATCTATCACGTGGACGGTCATTCGAGTCTTCAGGTAGGGGAAGCATCGGTATTAGCAGAAACATTCGGAGTTCCGGTGGTGTCGGATTTCAGGGTTAGAGATATAGCGGCGGGTGGCAGCGGAGCACCACTCGTGCCTTATGTAGATCATCTACTTTTCGGTAAAGATGGCGGTAGGTTACTGCTGAATTTAGGAGGCATTGCCAATTTCACAGCAATTCCCTCTCCATGCAATAGTCTTGATGATATTAACGCATGGGACAGCGGACCGGCTAATATGCTTATAGATCTAGCGGCTGGATCCATATCGAACGGCGCTCAAATGTATGACAAAGACGGCAAATTTGCCACTGCCGGAAAGGTAAACAGCAGCTGGCTTTCAGATCTAATGGCTCATCCTTTTGTCAGCAAGCCGCCTCCAAAATCGACAGGCAGAGAAGATTTCGGAGAAGATTATTTTAATTCACTTTTAGAAAAATTCGAGATCAATTCTGAAGCCGGCAAACTTGATCTCATAGCAACACTGACTCGATTCAGCGCCGAATCTATTAAATTTAATTTCGATGAATATGTGAAGAAGGAAGATGAAATAACAGAAGTTATCGTTAGCGGCGGAGGAACAGCTAATCCTGCTATCATGGAACATTTAGGTAGTTTGTTTTCACCTATCAAAGTTAAAAAGATAGACGAATATGGAATTAATTCCGCTGCAAAAGAGGCTGTTGCATTCGCTATTCTCGCCAACGAGTATATTGCGGGAACCGCTTCAAACGTTCCAAAAGTAACGGGTGCGTCGAAGCGGGTTTTATTAGGAAAATTAACAATTTAAGAATAAGGAATATCGTAAAAATGGAAATTAATCCCTTTATTTTCAGGGAGTACGACATAAGAGGCGTTGTGGAAACGGATTTTCCCGACGACGTGGTTGAAGTTCTGGGTAAGGCATTCGGAACATATGCACAAAGAAAAGGGGTGGATAAGATCAGCCTGGGTGGCGATGTCCGGCTTACCACAGAACGACTGAAAGAAGCATTTACCAGAGGTGTTATATCTTCCGGCATGAACCTCGTGGATATTGGAATAGTTCCCACGCCTGTAAGTTATTTCAGCATATATCGCCTGAATCTAAAAGGCGCTGTTCAGATCACAGGGAGTCATAATCCTCCGGAATTTAACGGCTTTAAAATGACACTTTCTACCGGCGCGGTTTATGGCGAAGGAATTATGGCGATAAAAAAAATTATTGACGACGATGATTTTGATTCGGGTGAAGGAACGGTTGAAGAAGCGGACATCACGGAGGATTATCGCAGAGATATTATCGGTAAGATAAAACTGAAAAAGAAATTAAAAATCGTGACTGACTGCGGGAACGGCGCAGGTGGTCTCGTGGCGCCTGAAGTCTTAAGAGCGATCGGGTGCGAAGTAGATGAACTTTTTACGGAACCGGACGGTACATTCCCAAATCATCATCCTGACCCTACGGTAGAGAAATATATCACGAAGTTGATCGAAACAGTGAAAAACGGGAATTACGATTTCGGTGTGGCTTTTGACGGCGATATGGACAGGATCGGCGTGGTGGATAACAAGGGTGAGATAGTCTGGGCGGATTACCTGATGGCTCTTTTCTCCGAAGAAATTCTTTCAAACGGTAACAGGACGATCATATTTGACGTAAAATGTACTCAGGCATTGCCCGAAAGAATTAAAGAGCTCGGTGGCACGCCGCTCATGTACAAGACGGGTCATTCTATTATCAAAGAAAAACTTAGAGAGCTGAATGAGG
>CBDUTM010000087.1:0-6669 GCA_965369985.1 uncultured bacterium
TGGATTTGTCAGCATTAGTAAGAAATTGATTAATTAGAACGCCATATTCGTCTGAAGTTCTGTGGGTGCTGCTCGTAGTCCGCCAATCATAAGCGAGAGTGGATTCAGAAAATAATCCCAGAGTAGTGTTGGTATTTCCTATGTCAACCGCTAATATCATTTATTCTACTCCTCCATATCCAAAGAAATTTCTCCATATTGTATGTTGTGCATTCTTCCTGACTCTTCCCGGAGCTTAAACGAAAGATCGGCAGAAACGTCACTAAAGTATCCTCGAATCGCTTTTCCGTTAGTCAGTAATGTAACCATCTTGTTTGAATGAATACATCTATTCTCCCACATATTAATTGTGCACTCAACCCGTTTGGAATAATAATCATCGAATAGAGAAAGAATTCTGGCCATCAACTTTTCACCGTTAATATCCATACCTGTTACCTCACTGATAGAAGTAGCTTTATCCCTCAGCTCCTCAGGATGATCCTCCGAAGATTGATTTAGGTTAATGCCTATACCAACCACGGCGTGCTGTAGTGTACCTCCGGAGATTACCGTTTCCAATAAGATGCCGCCAAGTTTTTTACCGCCCATATATATATCATTAGGCCACTTAATTCCCACGGGAACTTTGGCTATCTCCTCAATAGCGATGCACACTGCTACAGCTGATTGAAGGACAAGAATGTTCGCTTTTGAAACTTCCGTCATTGGTCTAAGGAGAACTGAAAAATATAATCCCATTCCGGGAGGGGAATGCCATTTTTTTGAGCGTCTGCCTCTTCCTTTGGTCTGTGATCGTGCCAGAAACACCGTTCCCTCAGGGGCTCCATCAGCAGCAGCCTGTAAAGCGGACTTATTGGTGGAGTCCACACTGTCAAATCGGATTATATTGCTACCAAGAGGTACGGAAGAATGCATAGCTATGACGGAGTATACTCCCCGAACACTTTTCTTAAAGAATCGGAAATTTCTCCGAGAGTGGCTTTTGTTTTGACACAATTAAATATATCCGGCATAATGTTGTCGCTGCTCTCGGCAGTTCGAGATAACTCAGATAAAGATTCTTCAACAGCATTTGAATCTCTTTCATTTTTCAATTTGGATAACTTTTGAGACTGTCTCTCTGCGATCTTCGGATCTATTTCAAGAGTTTCAGGCTCAAATTCCTCGTCAGATTGAAATTTATTCACACCCACAATAACAGCTTCCGAGCTTTCAACAGATTTTTGGTACTCATAGGCGCTTTTAGCGATCTCCTTCTGGATATAGCCGGTTTCAATCGCCTGTAATGCACCACCGAGATCATCTATTTTGGAAATGATCTCAAATGCCTCGGTTTCCAGCTTATCGGTGAGGTGCTCTACGAACCAGGAACCTCCAATAGGATCAACTATTTTCTCAACACCTATTTCATTGGCTATAACCTGTTGAGTTCGAAGGGCGAGTCGGACAGAATCCTCAGTCGGTAATGCGAGTGCTTCGTCAAAAGAGTTCGTATGAAGTGATTGTGTTCCCCCAAGAACTGCGGCGAGTGCCTGTAGTGACGTTCGAACAATGTTCACGGAGGGCTGTTGTGCCGTAAGGGTGGAGCCGGCAGTTTGGGCGTGAAAACGTAAAGCCATACTTTTCCGGTTTTTTGATTTAAATCGTTCTGTTGCGATACGGGACCAAATACGTCTTGCCGCCCTGAACTTCGCTATTTCCTCGAAGAAATCGTTATGACAATTAAAGAAGAATGAAAGATTGGGAGCAAATGCGTCAAACTCTAAACCGGCACTGATGGCGGCATCACAATAAGCAATGGCATTGCTAAACGTGAATGCGATCTCTTGCGTCGCCGTCGCTCCTGCTTCACGTATATGATAGCCTGAAATTGAGATTGTGTTCCAGCTCGGCAAATTATCTGCGCAATAAGCGAACGAATCGGTTATCAGCCTCATACTCTCCGCCGGCGGATATATATAGGTTCCGCGAGCAATATATTCTTTTAGCACGTCATTTTGGATCGTACCCGAAAGTTGAGATAAATCGGCGCCCTTGGATTCGGCAACTGTTGCGTAAAGCGCAAGCAGAATAGATGCAGTGGAGTTAATCGTCATTGAAGTTGATACTTTTTGAAGATCTATCCCCTCGAATAACGTCTCCATATCATCGATGCTGTCAATTGCTACGCCAACCCTGCCTACTTCGCCTTTGGCAAGCGGATTATCGGAATCATAACCGATTTGAGTCGGAAGGTCAAACGCTACCGACAATCCTGTGATACCCTGTTCAAGTAAAAATTTATAACGTTTATTGGTTTCTTCCGCGGAAGCATAGCCTGCATATTGCCGCATCGTCCATACTTTTTGCCGATACATTTCCGGGTAAATTCCACGGGTAAATGGCGGATTGCCCGGATCGCCTATATCACTATTATAATCGCGAGACGCGTCTTCCGGTTTGAAAAACGGTTTATCTTTTTTATTACCGGAATCGCTCATTTGATAACCATTAATAAAGAATCATTTGAAACACTCTGACCTTCTGAAACACTGATTTTTTTGATCTCACCCTTGACCGGAGATTTGATCTCATTTTCCATCTTCATAGCTTCAAGAGCAAGTAACGGTGTGCCTATTTCAACACTATCGCCTAATGATACATCTATCCTTACTACGAGTCCGGGAATAGGCGCAAGTATATTACCTAAATTCTTTTGAGATGGTTTACGAATTCCAAATTCCTTTTGCAGCTGGCTGAGCCTGTCTTCAATCTCAACGGATAATTCCTCTCCGTTAACGGATGCAATGATACCACCGGTTGTTTTTGTCACTGATATATGAAATGACTGGTTGTCAATCAGCAGATGAAACATTCCGTTGCTCAACTGCACTAAATCTATTTTTTCACCATTAGTGGAATCCACTTTTATATTATTTCCTGTTCGGTCGAGGGAAAACGAAAACTCTTTATCTCCTATCTTACAATTGTATTTCATCTTAGGGAGGATTTTCTGCCATGAGTCTTCCACTGAGAGCTGCTTAATTTTGATGCTTTGCCATTAAAATTGTTATTAGGTGAAGAAGAATATTGAAATGCAGATGCTCCGATTGCTGCAGCATTTAGTATGTTCCCATTTACGTTCTTGTTCGGCGAATTAGTTATTTTGCCTGTAAGATTAAGGTCATATTTACCTTTCCTGAATTCGGCGTTTGTCAATACTTTTTTACAAAAAGGAAGAGAAGTCGGCAGCCCTGTTATGATATACTCTGATAATGCTCTCACGCACCTGTCAAGCGCTTCATTCCTGTCATTTCCCCACACAACTACCTTAGATAGAAGTGAATCGTAATATGGAGACACAACTGTACCTGCATGAACACCGCTGTCAACTCTAACCCCGGGCCCTCCCGGCTCAAAATAATCGATGATAGTTCCGATGGCGGGCGCAAAATCATTAGATGTATCTTCTGCGGTTATCCGGCATTCAATCGAATGTCCTGAAAATGAGATGTCTTCCTGAGAAAATCGGAGCTTTTTACCTTCCCCGATTCTAATTTGTTCTTTGACCAGGTCGATGCCTGTTCGCATTTCTGTGACAGGATGCTCGACCTGCAAGCGCGTATTCATTTCGAGAAAATAGTAATTCATCTTGCTGTCTACCAAAAATTCCACGGTTCCGGCGCTTATATACTTTGCTGCCTTAGCTAAATCTACGGCGGCTTTCGCCATCTTTTCCCTGAGATCATTCGTGATAAACGGGGAGGGTGATTCTTCGATGATTTTTTGGTAACGGCGCTGAACGGAACATTCCCTTTCACCCAGATGGACTACATTTCCGTGGCTATCAGCAAGTATTTGAATTTCTATATGATGAGGGTCTTCAATCAATTTTTCAATAAAAACAGACGGATCGTTAAATGACGACTCAGCTTCCGAACTTGCAATTTTGAACTGCTCTGTAAATTCATCTTTCGATCTAACTGTTCGCATTCCTTTGCCGCCGCCGCCCGAAACAGCTTTCAATAGTAGGGGATACTTAATTTCTCCCGCAGCTTTAAGTGCCTGTTTTACGTCTTTGAATGCTTTAGAAGAGCCGGGAACGGAATCGATGCCGCATTTATCCGCAATATTCTTGGCTGAAGTTTTGTTACCCAGTAGATTCAATGATTCTGAGGATGGTCCCAAAAAGATTATATTATTTTTCTCTGCTTCAGAAGCGAATTCACTGTTTTCAGAAAGAAAACCGTATCCGGGGTGAATTGCATCAACGCAGGCAGATTTTGCAACGTCTATGATCTTGTCGATCCGCAGATAGCTCTCTGTGGCAGATGGCGCTCCAATTGAGTAAGCTTCATCAGCATATAATACGTGTCGGGAAAGTCTGTCGATATCGGAAAAAACTGCAATGGATTTTATATTGAGTTCCCGGCATGCTCTTATAATCCTGAGAGCTATCTCCCCTCGATTTGATATGAGTATTTTTCTTATATTCAATATTGATCAACTTGGCTTGTATCTAACAAAGTACTGAAAATAATACTAATCTTCTTCTCCAATAGTCAAGATGTTTGAAAAGGTAGGTTGGGGCTTATAAAGCCAAAAAAGTAAGAATTTGGCACCACCATAGTCAGTTATTTTCTATGAGATATAATATCAGAATATTTAGACCGCACTTTAAAACCGAAGACCATAATGTATAACTTGATTCCATACTCTATAGTCAGCAACCGTACTTTACAGCGTCAGCATTGATTATTGCAATTAAAATAAAGATTGCATAGGTATTATAATTTTATTAAAGTATAAAAGAATATTTTTGGTGGCTACGTATTTTAATTCATTCTTAAAGGGAAAAAATCAATATGGGGATAAAATGACCACCACACCTGACATATTGGATGATATAAAATCATACACTGAAATTCTTAATGACTACGAATTGGAATTCCTCCTAAGTACTGCAGTTGAATGTAAAATGATTAGAAAAGATGAAGGACTTGCAGAATTTATCGAAGCATTTGAAAAAACTCCCGACGATGATAAAAAAGCTGAAATATTAAAGGCGTTAGGCAATATTGCTATGGGTGTTGATGGTCCCCAATTGGCAGGCGAATTTTTGATGAAAGCCTACTCATCTTCTAAGTCAGATAAGGTAAAAACCAAGGTTAATACAGCTCTGGCGAATTACCATCTAAGTTTATCTCAATATAATAAGGCGTCAGAGGCAATAGATAGGGCAATGATTACTGCTACTGATGACTTTCAAAACGCGGGCACTCTTAGCGCTAAAGGCAGGTTGAATCAAAGAAAAGGTGATTATGAAGGGGCGATCGCATTATACGGGAGAGCAGTTTCACTATATTGGAAGAAAGAAGCTCATAGGGAAGTCTCCGAAATTCATAGTAGTATCGGGGATGCTTACTTGGCTTCAAATGATATTGAATCGGCACTGAATTCTTATAGAGAAGCTCTGCGATTCGCTCAAAAAACCAAAGGCAAAATTTCTTTAGCTCCTTTATTCTTCCGTTTAGGAGAATTGAATCTGATAACGAATAAGATCATTCCGGCAATAACATATTTTGAAGATTGCTTAAAAGATAAATCTTTCCCGCTATTAAGAATTAAAAGTTTACGAAAATTAGCAATGTGCTACTCATCAATCGGGGGAGAAAAAGAGGCAAATGAATTATTTGAGGCGGCTATCTCTCAAGCGATGTCGCTTATGGATGATCCTGAAACAGCGTTAGGCAGAGATGAATATTCAACACATTTATTCTCAAACGGAAAAATTAAAGAGGCAAAAGAACTTATCGAAAAGAATTATCATCTAAGAACTGATTATTTTTCAGAAAAAGGAAAAGAGCTGCCGGGATCGTGGAATTATGCTCAGTTGGTATATAAGATTTATTCTCAACAGGAAGAATATAGTGAGAATGAGAAGGGAAGTGGTACTTTAAACGAAAAGACCGATAAAGCATTATTAACAGGTGAAATTGTGTCCGAAGTTCGGAGGCTGATAGAGATGATGCACCACGTTATGGATAGACCAAAAAACATAGCTCATGATTATGAAAATCTGTCGCTTAAAGAAGCGGTGAGATTGTTTAAAAAAGAATTCTTGACTGAGAAGCTAGCGCTTAATAATTGGGATAAAAATAAAGTTGCTGATGATTTAGGCGTAACTCTGAGTAATCTATACCATCATCTTGAATCTCTTGGAATGAATAAATAGCTAAAGTGTTCCGGAGAAAATTATTTCGTAAGTAAATTTTCTCTGCCCGGAGCGACAGAAACCATATTTATTGAAAAGTTTAAAAATCCTTCTAACGCGGCCACATAATCCTTAGCTTTTTGCGGAAGCTCATCATAGGTACGAACGTTATCAAGCGGAAGGTTCCATCCTTCAAATGTCTCGTAAATCGGAGTTACGGAATTAAACTCAGCCGCATTGATCGGAAAGTGATCTATCGGGACACCGTCATTAGCATATCCTACACAAACCTGAATTTCATCAAGATCGTTTAAGACATCAAGTTTTGTCAGGGCAATTTGAGTTGAGCCGTTTATATCGATGGAACGGTTTGCCAGAGGAACATCAAACCATCCACATCTTCTCTCTCTGCCTGTTGTCGCTCCAAATTCATATCCGGCTTCCCTTATAAGCAATCCGATTTCTCCTTTTAG
>CBDUTM010000088.1:0-6504 GCA_965369985.1 uncultured bacterium
CCCCTAATACCCTTAGAAAGTCTAGAAGCTCCCCTTCTACTTCAACAACACCATCTTCCTCGTCCGGATGAAATCGCTTGCTTGGAGACGGTAGAAGTAAATATCGGAGGTATTGGACAAAGCATTCCAAGTGACTGTATGATTTCCTGCGTTCATATTGCCATTGATGAGGAGTGCGACCTTCTCTCCGATCAGGTTATACACCGCTAGCGATACTTTCTCTACTTTCGGGAGAGAATACTTTATCATTTTCCTATCCATCATGCGGAGGGTAAGGGATTTCCCGCTTTCAGTGGGACAAGTTCCTTAACAGACAACGGATTACTAATCTAGAGCGGAATATTGGGCGGTGAAAATTTTAATGTAACATCTGTTCCCTTCAAAGAATCAACGAATATTGAGTCATATAATGCAATTTCATCATTAGGTAACGTTATAAAAAATCCAATATAGCGAGTTATGTCAATGGTTCCTTTTCTTTCAGGAGAGATTTCTCCGGTTTTAATATATTTTTCCCCGAAAGGTAAACATTCCTGATCAAATATAAATGAACCATCGCCATCAGTGATCGCATCACCCTCCGAATTATGTATCACAACAAGAATTTTTTCTGAGTAGTCGCCTGTCATCATGTTTACGTAATAGCCACCATTTATATAATTATATCCCATAGAATCTCTTGTCGCCAACATAAATTCATATTCACCCGGAAGTAATAGATCATCAACTAAAATTTCAATTGTATCTTCACTACAAAACTTTGTAATCCATATTTTCGTATTAGTCGTATCTTCAATGTGAAATGGAATTCTTGAAGTTCCATTAATTGGATTAGGATATGGGTTGCGCAACATATCATTACCTGAAGACAGATCCAATAAATTGGATTTATTCATATTTTTAGCTATTCCGGTTTTGGATGGTAAAGAGCCCACTTCATTAAAGAAACTAGGTCCCAATATTAATGCTACAGAGGCATTTGCGATCGGATTTCCAGTTGAATCAATTATCGTTCCCCTTATTTTCCCATCTTGTAGAACATTTGGTCCTTCAATATCATCTTCACATCCGGAGAGAGTCACCAATGCAATAAAAATAATCGCGAAGCATTTTGCAAGACCTTTCATATAGAATCCAATTTTATACTTTGCTACACCTAGACTTACCACTATCCTTACGGAGGGCAAGGGATTCGAACCCCCATTTAATCATAGAACTAGACTACACACACCAATATATGGATTAGATTATGATTGTCAAGAATAGTTCAATCAATTCTTCACAGATGCTATTTCAACAGCACCATCTTCCTCGTCTGGACGAAATCGACCGTAATAGGGGTTCGACTCCCCTACGTGCTACTCGCCAATATTACTACACTGTAACGCTTATATATCAATGTGTTATGGTCATTAGATAATGTTATGAGTTATGTAAAAGGGCAGGTTTTACACCTGCCCTTTTGCTATTTATAGCCAAATATGGTTTATCTATTAATGACTTCAACTTCAACCCATTGTAATCTTTTTATAAGGCTTCCACCACCTTCACTACAGCTGCCGACGCCTTGGACATACCATCCATCACCGCTTGTTCCGCATTGTGCATTTACCCAGGAACCGAATGCTATGGGATTTGTTGCATTAAAAAACACATTACCTTGACCGCCATCACCATCGTCTCCCGCAACTGCGCCACGTATAATATCAACTATAGTATATGCAGAACCATTATCAAGCTCGGTGAGTTGAATTACTATGGTTGGATGAGCTATGTCAATAAAAACGGTATCAGTAACACCCGTTCCTACAAAAACGGTGTCAGTAATAAAAGTTTCTATAATTTCGGTACTGGTATCAGGACATTCATCGCATTCAGTATCATGGCAAACCTGAGCAACAAATAAAATTACTACGATAACGGCTATAAAAATGAGTTTTGCTTGGTTGAAGATCATTTGATTCTCCTTGTTATTGATTGTAATTGGTAACAATATTTTTTATCCCGATCAAATTACTTATTAACATTTCCTATCTTATAGATCAGTAAGACATTGTATTCATCTTCTGCTTCGTAGGTTTTCATCTTCAGACCGAAATTTTTCAATTCATTAATTAAATCAATGAAAGTCAGATTATTTGCTTTTGCCTCTATATAATCATAAAACTTCTTGTCTTTATTGGTTGTGGACATCTCGAAAAAATATTTTATTTCATATGATTTGAGACTATCTCCCAGACTTATTTTATAGGTCCCCTGTGAAATATCAGTCAATTCCGTATCCCCAGCGCTACCTTTCTCTTCCGTAAAAACTTTAGACAGCGTCTCCACTTTGACTTTTCCAAATGATATGGATGACACAGTTCTTGTAACTGCTTTAGCATAAGTACTGCCTGATGTTTCGTCTTCGTGTGACCTATCAACACTTTCGACTTTTGAATCAATTTTTCTGGATAATTCACCAAGTGCTGAAGCAAAAGCGTCAAGTTTTGTGTCTCCGAACCCGACTGCGCTGACTTGGGTAGGGGAATCAGCGTCTGTATTAATCCATTCAGGTCTATCCTTTTCACATGCAACAATGCTGATGCAATATAAGAATACTAGCAAGATCAATGTTTTGTTCATACTTTTACCTCCATGTCAGCTAATAAGCCGCAATAATTCATTATATTGTAAATCATTATTTCCCATAGTAAGCGAAATTCAAATGGAGTACTTCAAAGTTCTTAGTTTTACGCTCTCCTATCTCTTTTCTTCGCTTTTTCTGAGTTTCTTCCCAAGTATATGGCCCTAATACCGATGGATTAAAACCACCATAAAATTTCGGATAATACGCCCGTAGCGCATCCATAAATTCAGCTTCGATCGATCCCTTTATATAATCTCCCGGGTACCATTGGGCACCGAAAACTTCGGTAATTATCACCTGCCGCGTTTTAGAAGAAGAATGGCTCACATAAAAATATCCCGATTTCTGAGCAGGATTTCTGTAGCTGTAGTTGATTTTGAAAACATCGTATTCCTTTCTTTTAGAACCCTTGATATCATCAGAGAGCTTATCATTTGCCGCTGTCCAGGAATCATAGGGTCCGCTTACATAGACTCCTTTTGCATCTAAAATACATTTGGTTTCGCTGTTTGGATATTCATCCTCAAATGCTTCATAAAATTCGTTCTCGATCCAAACAACGGTTTTTTTCTCAATCTTGAATACAGGTGAATATGTGTGAAAATAATTCCAAACTTCATCACAATAGCCACTTCCTGCTACATAATAATAACGTCCTTCATAATAGTTACCTCGCTGTGCTAATCCGCTGCTCGCACTTACTAAAATTAATATAAGGACTTGAAATATTCTTCTTCTGTTTATCATGATATACTCTCCTATACGAGGATTAATTAGTAATTACAATTAAAAATCATCAAGCGCTTCTCGTTTTGCATCTTTTCTAATCATTCCCTTTAAACCCTTTTTTGTAAAAACAAAATTATTGTGCCACCAACGATAATCCTCCTTCCACCTAAAATCGTTCCTAAGGTTTACGGATACAAAATCCCCATAAATCCATACCCATTTATCATGATAACCACTTCCACGTATAACACTGTCATCCTCGACACCAAATGCTTTCATGAAATCTCTATATATATCGCTACCAAATTTATTATTGTTATATAAATGCACTTTGTATAATCGGTCTTTATAAAAAGATAGTTCAATCGATTCGAGGGAGTCCCCAAAGATCACAAGATTTGCGTTGATTGGTATGTATGTTTTTACGTTTTTCGTATCCGAGTTATTTTTAATTTCTTTTAAATCGCTGAATTCAGAGACGTGCATGTCGAATTTGTACTCTCGAAATCCATATTTTTCATCAGCGATTTCGCCCGGAGTCTTTTGTCCGACCAGAAGTGCCGGGAATAAGAAAACTGAAAATAAAATTAATGCTGTTTTGAGTCCTTGAGTCATATTTTTCCTCCAATGTAATATTTTCGAAAGAGCTGGCCCAAAAGAGATTACTTAAACGGGTCATCATATTTTGGGTATAATTTTTGCTCCATCTGTAACAAAACAATTAAATGCTTAAACGCTTTGACCATAATTTTAGCTAAATTGGGATCACTACCTTTATAGATGAAAAATAGAAAATCTTTCATATCAGTGCTCCACATCTTAGTTTCTTGATAACTTTGAAAAGTCTTCTTATGCCAATATTGTCGTCTCTCCCATTGTTCATATCTTATCAAATTCCTAAGTCCTATTGTATGAATATATATAGTTGTGGAATTTGCAGAATATCTAATATCAATATTTGCGGTGTCCAAATTTTGTGCGAATGCGAAAAATTTACTTCCTTTCCAAGTCCCATCACCCGATTCATCTTCAGCACGTCTCAGGAAAAGTATCTCACCCCCTTCACGCCACTTTATATCATTTTCATATCTCCCAATACCATATTTCCCATGCTTTAGTATATACTCTTTGGTCTCATATTTGCTCATACTGCTTTGTGCGCACACTTCCGAAATTGGGTTCATCAAGTGAATTGTCAAACTTATGAATAACGTAAATATTGAGTTTTTAAGAATCATTTCACCTCCACTGTAATTTCATCGAGCCAGGTAATATATCAAAAGCGCGTCCGCTATTTTCTCGCCCAACTCGCCTTCTGCAATACTTTTCAATTGAGAAAGCGGCGTCAATTTTTTGCCCGCACTGAAAAGAGATTTATCTACCGGTGGGAGGAAAAGTGTAAACAAATTCGTTAGAGCTCCGCCAACAGGAGTCTGATCACCTGGATTATCTTTTGATAATTTACTGTAATCACACCCTCCGCATTCGGCATAATTCACATCATCACTTTCGGTAGCTGTTATTGTTTCAGTTTTCAGTATCTGTGCTGTTTCAGTAGATATTATATTGACCTGCGCACTGATTCGCACACTATTGGAGCCGGTATATGTATTTACCATTACGGGTATCCCATAGTATTGTGTAAGATATCGGGTCATTGGAATAGTACCGATATAATAAGTCTCTTGTACTTGTCTGGATTTCACCTCATAAGCACGTAACTGATCTCTCTCTCTGTGCCCATCATCTTCTGTTACCTCATAGATCTTGCCAAAAACCACGCTTCCCAGCCCAATAATCCTACCTGCCTCTGCTGCAGTAGCTTCATCCACAATACCTGACAATCCCAACTTTTGCTCCGTCAAGAGTTCCCTTAGGTATTCCCTGTCGATAAATTTGAGAAACGGATCGTTCGGCGCCATCAACTGTGCTAACATAGTCGCCTGCACAGCAGCTTCAACGCCTCTTGAATAGGTTGTGTTTTTAAATGGGAAGACTCCCACTCTGACAATCCCGCTATTAAGAGCCTCCTGTTTGAGTTCGTAAGCATCTTTATAATTCGGATCATCACCGAGTACTTCATCGAAATAATTATAGGCTGTTCTATAATTACGACTGCTAAGAGAAGTCACCCCTGATCTGTAGGTTTCGGCTATACGAGCGTTCTTAAGTGTACTTTTAGCCTTAAAATACATTTCGTTGATCCCGCGGGGCCAATTAAGTTTTATTCCCAACCCTTTTATACTGTTTAAATATCTACTCGCACTATTTACATGGTTTACTACTGCTTGATTGTTGCCTTTCTGAAATAACTGCTCGACGTTTACCAATTTTAATTCAAGAATATTTTGTGCTGTACGTTTAAGCCCGATCATCGCATCTATATTATTCTTATCTTCCGTTACTGCGAGACGATACTTTTCCGAAGCTTCTTCCATTAATCCGGCGGATTCAAGCTTTACGGCCTGTTTATTGTATTTTGAGGAAGTTGATGTACAGCCGGAAGCTGATAAAAACAGAACTGCTAATATCAAGAAAATAATTGTCGTGTGCATTGAACTACTTATAATCAAATGTCTCACTCGGTTTACTGAATCAGTATCAATTTAATTATTTCAAATATCTTATTTGATTTCAAAAGTATATTTCAATTAGATTATTGGATATTATCCTTATCTAAATTAGCTCCCACAACGGAATAGTCGCCAGAGATGGATATTGACGTTTCGAACTGGTCACCCTCCCCAGCGTAGCTTGCAACGATCTTAAATTCACTGATCTTGACATATGCATGCTGTGATATAATCAAGAAAACTACTGCACATAATAAAATAATGATAATTGAACTTTGTTTCAGATTTGATAAAAGATTGGGGCTGTTGAACATCAGGACTACCTCCCGTCTTTCACCTTACCCCCGATTAGGTGATGTTTAACTCCTTTCCGACTTATAGGTTACAGCTTATACTGCTAAAGCTTATGCACTTTTATCTCATCGCACCAACACTTACAATTTATTTGAACCAAATACAATTTGGTTTATTTTTGAATTATGACTTTTTGTGTCTCGTATTATAAATTAGAATTAAAAATACGGAAATCAAGAAATTATAATTAATGTAACTAAAAGAATGATAAATTAAAAA
>CBDUTM010000089.1:0-6460 GCA_965369985.1 uncultured bacterium
CTGTGGATAGTGCGACAGGGTCTAAATATTTTAGGCGATCAGCCAATTCGGAATTTATTCCCTTTCGGAGGATTCCGTTATTAGTTTATCAATTAAGGTATCGGCAGTCACTCCTGAAGATTCAGATGCGAAACTCATTACCATCCGGTGTCTCAAAACGGGTTTTGAAATTGCGATCACATCTTCAATTGACGGTGTGGTTTTGCCGGCAAGGAGAGCTCGAGCCTTTGCTCCGAGAATTAAATACTGAGATGCCCTCGGACCTGCTCCCCATTCAACCATCTCATTTACGATCGGAAGAGCCCCATTCCGTCCCGGTCTTGTTTTCGATGTTAAGCGGACGGCAAATTTGATCACGTTTTCAGCAACAGGGACCCTTCTCACAAGATTTTGATACTCTATGATATCTTTCTTCGACATAATAATGTCCGGAAGTGATTCCTGTGTTCCGGTATTCATCTTTACAACATCTATCTCTTCGGATTCAGATGGATAATCTATCTTTAAGTTGAACATAAATCTGTCGAGTTGAGCTTCCGGCAGTGGATAGGTTCCTTCCTGCTCAATAGGATTTTGTGTCGCAAGCACAAAAAAAGGTTCATCCAGCGCCAGCGAGTGACCTGCAGCCGTTACCTGGTGCTCCTGCATTGCTTCAAGCAGGGCGGCTTGAGTCTTGGGTGGCGTTCGGTTGATCTCATCAGCAAGCAATATATTGGCAAATATTGGGCCTTTTACGAAACGAAATTCTCTCTTTCCTGTATTAATATTTTCTTCTAAAATTTCTGTACCTGTGATATCTGAAGGCATAAGATCCGGAGTGAATTGAATTCTACTGAAACTGAGGTCTATCACCTGAGATAGTGTTTTTATCAGAAGAGTTTTTGCCAATCCCGGTACCCCGACAATCAAACAATGTCCATTGGAAAACAGAGCAAGTAAAAGATCAGTGATTATCTCTTTTTGTCCAACGATTACTTTGCCGATTTCATCAAGAATATTTTGATGGGATTCTTGAAGGTTTTTAGATAGTTCTACGTCTGAAATTTTATTTTTACTTGGCATCTATTTCCTACAATATTTTGATATTATTTTCCATTTGGAAAGAAAATTAACGGCACTACCTTGCAATGTCAACTCCCTTGCGCAATTCACCTTATTAATTTTTCTATATTCATTAAAATAATACTAATTTTCTTTCTCTGTATTCGGCGGATCTTCCATGTTCAAATAGTCTCTAAAAGCATACATGCCGAGTTCCCATCCTGAAAAAACAAACAGCGGATAAATCAGATAATACGTTTTGAAAAATGTATTTATGTTATAAACCATCAATGTAGCTATAGCTAACCCTAGAAACGCCCCGCTTCCACCGATGAGTGCTCTCATTTTTCCCTTTTTTATAAAACTCACTCCGGCAATAGCACCTACTAATCCGGATAACACCGAGCCCATGAGTACAGGTGGAATATCTACTACCCCGGCAGTTAACATAGAGAACATGTCAAATTGTTCCCCTGCGATCTTAACGATCACATATTCTCCAAACAGGTAGCCTATGTTTGAACCTATATAAGATGCTATAATTATTTTCAGTATTCGCATAATCGTAATAATGTTGAACTGATTCTTAACTCAAATTTAATATACACTGATTTCAGTACAAAAGAATTTAAACTGAAATAATACTAAATTTGTGAAGATTTATAATAGCTCAGAATTCAGTTTACCTGGAGGTTCATCAGCAATGATAAGCTTTGGATCCCCTATCAAAGCCATTGCTATTCCATATCGGGATGGATTTCGCCACTTCGGCGGATCACTTATAGATATTCAGGATTTCTTCAATTGTCCTTTTGGACATAATTATTTTATTCGATTCGATACCATACACCCAATCTTCTATAAATTTATCCAAATCGAGAGAAGTTGAGGTTTTCAAGAATTGGATATATTGAGATTGGGTAGCTCCGTCTTTTTTGTACTTTTGATAAAATCCGCCATGTATGGTAAGAAATTCTTTCTCTCCAAGAAGCATATAAAGTAAAGTATAATAAAGCATACCCTTTCTGTAAGAATATCCTGTCATACCCTTTACACCATAATCAGCCATCGCTACCTGTGCATGAGAGGGGTTATTTGTAAATGATTTGTTCAAATTCAGAAGAATCCGCTCAGATTCTTTTTCAATTTCATTCGCTCTGCCCTCCAATTTTTCCGCAGTGAGGTACTGCAAAAAAGATGAAAGCCCCTCACTCTCTAACCTCGAAGCTGAAAAATCGAGCGATACCGGTTGCCACATATGAGCTAATTCGTGGTAAAGTTCATACATTTGCTCCCTTTTCTTAAAGGCAGCAGCAGATTGAATTATACTTGAAACGTCCGTTTGCGAACCCCACTTATCGGGAATCTCAATGATGCTTAGAGGCGTAGCATCATCTAAAGGACCAAACCAATCTGAGTAAAGTGTCATTACCTTTTTCATGGAAGTTGATATGGCAGCTGCGCCGATAGAATCTTCCGGAAAATGATAAATGTTATGGATGCCACTATTGATAACATTATATTTTGCAATCGCGAAATCCATACGCCACGCTAATTTGATATTTCTGTATGTATAGCTGGCTTTCCCATTTTTATATTCGGTATTTACGAGCCTGCCCCCATTTGCCACAAAAAGTGTGTCGGGAACAGTTACCCTTACTTCATAATTATATTCTTGCTGCATCATTTTCCTTATGATTTCAATAGAAGGATATCCGACAATCGGGTAGGCATATGCATCCATTCGAATGATTGTAAATTCGGGATTCACACTGTCCCGAACATATCTCATCCCTGTTTCGACATATCCCAGTAAATGCCCTGTATAATTTATCGTGATTTCGACACTTTTTCCTGGTTTAAGCGCCTTCTCAAGTTCCACTTGAATGAAGTTTACCTGAATCTTCTTCCAATCTTCAAATAGTCTGACATTCTGAATGAACTTTAATTCCTTATCTTTTTTACCAGTAACCGATTGAACTTCAAATAGTCGGTAGAGGATTACCGGCATCTTCTTTATTTTCTTTGAGCCATCGTTTCTGACAGTAATCTTACAACTTCCTATGATTATTCCATTTTCATAGTCCACATTTATTGCCATTTTATAGTTAACAGTCTTCAACATAGAGATGTAATCTAAGTCATTATTACCCATGGCAGATTCACTAAAACCCAAGAGGTTGATAAATATTACTAATCCTGCAATAAATGTTTTGATCATTTAGCTCTCCAAATAAATGTTATATGTGGTCATCCATTATATAGGCCCTAGAACATCTTTAGTGTAATAATTTAGACGGATTTATATACTTTATGTTACTAATTATTCCGTTTTTCACAACAAAAAAAGAAGGATAGGGTATCGGACTCAGTCTCTCAAGGCAGATAATGAAAGCTCCCGGAGGCAGAATAACGGTTCGTACGGAAGTTAATCGGGGTACAACTATTTCATTAAAATTTTAATACTCATTTGAGTTTTTTTATCCCTATGAATAGGGTAAGGTTATTTTTCAAATCCTGTATATCTTCTTGTAATATTGATAACCCGTAAAGGTCAGCGCAATATTTCGATGCAACCACAGCAGCCGTTTCAGGAATTTTGCCTTCTGACAGTCTGCGCGCCGATTCAGCAGTATCATCAGCTTCTATCAAGGGTCGTGTCCAAAAATGCTCTGCAAGAAAATCACGGCATTGTCTTAATGCTTGTTGATGAGAATAAATTTACGTGATATTTCCTATTAGCATATCAGGTTTTACTAACAAATTTTGGCTGATTGATATATGAAACATCTCAATAATTTTACATTTATGATTAGCGAGTGCTTCAACACTTTCGATGACCACTCCGCCTTTAGCGTTTTCTATCGCAAATACTCCATATTCTACATTGTTATTCTCAACCGCTGATAAAACTTTTTCCGAGGAGATAAGGTAATCTATCTCAAATGGATCAATTCCGTTGTTAGCGGCAAATACTTTTGCGGCTTCCTCCGAAAAACTCCCCTTTCCTCCCTGCACTCCGATTAAATCCAACTTAATACTCCTGCAGTAAAATTATTTATGGTGCTTATCATGAGTCCAAATTTAGAACATTCAATTTTTGCTTGCAAGCTTAAGCAACTGAGGAATTCATGTAAAAAAGTTGACCTTATCGCTAAATTTTCATTTCCTTTATAGTAAATTGGTTTAAATTCGTTTTCTACTTAGTATGAAATAATGAAAGTATTTATGCAAAAATGAATATATCACTTATAGGTTTGCCGCAATCGGGTAAGAGAACGCTGTTTTCATTGCTTACCGGTCGAGAAGTGCCTTCCGGTCAACTCTCCGAACCTCTCGAAGGCATTGCCCCGGTTAGAGATCCGAGAGTCGATTCTATCGCCCGGATTGAAAAACCGGAGAAAATCACATATGCAGATACGCTGATAAAGCTTTGTACCGATATCGACCCGGGAAGCGGTAACTCTTCATGGATCGATACCGCGCGACTAAGCGATCTGCTTTGTATCGTCATTCGGGAGTTTAGCTCCGAAGAAGTTTACCATTCTGACGGCTCAGTTAATGCCGGCAGAGACATGCAAAACATCGAAGCAGAATTATTAATCGCCGATCTTTCATTAACTGAAAGTCGGTTAGAACGCATCGCGAAAGACAGAAAACGATCCAAGCCTACCCACGACCAACAGGCGGAAGAGAACACTGTTATAAAATTTAATGATGCCTTGAACGATAATATTATTTTGAATACACTGACCCTGAGTGAAGATGAAATCGCATCTGTCAAAAGCCTTAATTTCCTGACACTGAAACCGATACTTTGGTGTTTTAATGTGGATGAAGATAAAATGACAGAAGACGACAAAGAAAATATTTTCCGCGTCTCAGCTTTGATCGAAAAAGAAATAATGGCTATTGAAAACTTGGATGAACGCTCCGCATTTCTAAATGATCTCGGAATTAGTGAATCCGGTGTAAGCAGGCTTAATTCAGTGGCTTACGATCTGCTCGGGTTGATGTCTTTTTACACAATGGGAGAGGATGAAGCGAGAGCTTGGACCATCAAAAAGGGGACATTGGCGCCGGCTGCCGGCGGGAAAATTCATACCGATATCGAGAGAGGCTTTATCAGAGTTGAAGTGATCAAATATGATGATCTAATCGCAGAAGGAAGCGAGCAGGCAGTTAAGGCAGCAGGCAAATCTCTCTTAAAAGGTAAAGATTATCTTCTTGAAGACGGTGACATTTGCAATTTCCGATTTAATGTTTAATATGAGTTGATGAAAGCTGTTCAACTTATTATTCCCGGACAACCTCTTGAGTTACGAGATGTTGAAATTTCTCCGCTTCAGACCACTGATGTTCTTATAACCGTTAAGGCAGCGGGTATTTGTCACTCTGACGCACATTATCGAGCGGGTGGTTTGTCAGAGGAAAAACTTCCGGTTACGCTTGGACATGAAATTTCAGGTATTATTGAAGAAGTGGGAACCGAAGTTGAAAATTTCAAAGTCGGAGATAGAGTCTGCGTTCATTACTTGATCTCCTGCGGGAAATGCGAATATTGTATTTCGGAGAATGAACAATTTTGTACTACCGTGAAAATGGCAGGTAAAAACGTTAATGGCGGCTATGCTGAGTATATTTCAGTTCCGGAAAGAAGCGTTTTTCGATTGCCCGAACAAATTCCTTTTGAGCAGGGCGCAATAATGATGTGTTCAAGCGCCACTTCATTTCATGCTCTCCATAAAGCCCGATTCAAAGAAGGTGAAACGGTTGCGGTATATGGAATAGGAGGTTTGGGAATGGCTGCTATTCAAATCGCTAAATCGCAGGGCGCATCGGCAGTGTACGCTGTCGATATCAATAAAGAAAAATTAACTCAAGCCGAACAGTACGGTTCGATTAGAATTGATGCTTCTGAAGTAGACCCTGTGGATGAGATATTGCGGTTGACCAATGGAAAAGGGGTAAATGTGGCATTAGAACTTATAGGTCTTCCGAAAACGATGTTACAAGCTGTTCGGTCATTAGCTATCTTTGGGCGAGCCGCAATTGTCGGATTGAGCGACAAACCATTAGAGATTGAAACCCATAGTGACCTAATTAATAAAGAGATTGAAATAATTGGTGTCTCTGACCATCTTGCCTCCGAGCTCCCTCAACTAATAAATCTGGTCCGGAAAGGTGATCTGAATTTAGACGCCGCTATCTCAAAGCGAATACCCCTTGATGCTGATGAAATAAACTCTGTTCTTGACAGATTAGACAATTTCGGCGGTGAAGAGATCCGCACTGTGATCATGCCGTCCCTATAAATCATAATTTTGTATTATTGCAAATTAATAGCGCCTAGATCATTATCGGTGCCCGCTTAGCTGGTGTCCAATCCTCCAAAATGGCGGCTATGGGTCATAACCGG
>CBDUTM010000090.1:0-6440 GCA_965369985.1 uncultured bacterium
AAAGAGTAAATCCTTTTGCTGCCGCAAAATCAAAGTATTTCACATCATTCTTGGATAATAATGATTACGATACACCACCATCCAGGGATGGCATAATTATCCCGACAGATGCCTGTTTAGGTGTGGAGGGTTTACCGCAAAGCGCTACCGGGCAGACTTCATTATTTTCAGGGATTAATGCGCAAAAAGAAATTGGACGACATCTGAGTGGTTTTCCCACACCTTCATTAAGAGCAATATTGAAATCTACTAATATTTTAATGGAGCTGAGCAATAATGGAAAAAAAGTGACATTCGCGAATGCTTACCACCGAAAATATTTTGAGCGGCTCGATAAGATGATAAGCGCCACCACCCGGATACTGCTTTCAGCCGAAATAAAAATTAATTACCTCGAAGATCTAAATGCAGGAAAAGCGGTGTTCCATGATCTTACAAATGAATATTTGGTCGCAGAGGGGTATGATGTGAAGAAACGAACTCCGTTTGAATCGGGCACTGTTCTTGCGGACATCACAAAAAATCATGACCTTACGTTATTCGAGTATGTTCAAACAGACACTATCGGACATAAAAAAGATTTGGCGAAGGCGATCGATCAGGTAAATAAATTGGACGAATATTTAGATGGGATATTAAACAGGGTTGATCTGGACGAAAATACTGTTGTGATTTCAAGCGATCACGGGAACCTGGAGGATGTTTCAGTTAAGACTCATACCCGAAATCCTGTGCCAACTATTGTGTGGGGAAAGGAAAAGAAGAAATTTCAGGAACGAATCAGGAAGATCACGGACATTACTCCATTATTCATCAAACTGCTCGGCGCTGCTGCCGTTTGAAGGAGCGTCCATAGCTTTCCGGTAACTTGCAGCTATCGTATTCATATATTCTGAGTTTCGCCAGAGATATTTAAACGAATCGAAGGTTCCCTTTAGATATAAAACTACAGCGATCAGGGCAACTATTCCGTGAACCATTGAGCCCCACGAGGCATACACCGTAGTTCCGCCGAAGACAGCGGCTATGGTGATATAAATTATATTCATTGTTGCCCCTTTTGAGGCAACACCATGATTCCGGCGAATTTCAGTGAGTTCGGGAATATCAATTCCGGATTCTTCCGCTCCGTCTTTAACTCCTCTACCTGTTTGGACGAAATAAAAAATTGTGAGAATGTCATTTACATAGATCAATAATATAGTGGGAAGCGCAAAAAGCGGGTGCGGCATTCCCATCGGCTCGAAACCGAGATAACCGGAAAGTAATAACGTTGTAAGGGCTGTTATTGAAAATATTTTCAGGATAAAGATTGATAAAAGCATGATTTTCTTTAGGAATTCTCGTTAAAGATTATCAAGATTTTCTTTCGCGGAAATTCCTATTTCGCTATCCGGATTTTCTTCTGCGAGCTGTTCCCATACTTTTCGAGCGCCATCTTTGTCGCCTGTCGATGCTAAAATAATACCAAGATTGTAAAGCGCGAATTCATCATTGGGATCAAGTATCAATGCCTCATCGAGATGAAATTTCGCTTTTTCTGTATTTCCAGCATTTGCGTACATCTCGGCAAGAGCAATTTTGACTCGCCCGTCATCCGGTTGTAATTCAACATAACTCTCAAAATATTCGGCTGCATCCTCATAACGACCGATTGTTGCGTACATACTTCCTAACTCGAGATAAGCATGAAAATCGTTCGGGTCTTTATCTATGCGGTCATTGAGTTCTTCTAACTTCTCCATCACAGGTGCCATAGCATCTGAATCAATAGCCGGTTGGTTGCCCCTTGGTGCGGACATTCCCGGTACGGCGTTCAGGTCAACACGAGGAGTGGTAGAATCTTCTTTCTGCATGATCTGGAAAAAGAGAATTGAAAGAAGCGGTACTGAAATTAACAGCGCAAGCACACCGTTTTTTCTTCTGTTAGGATTTGTAGTAGAGACTCGCTTTTTACGCGCTTTCGCCTGTGTCCGGTCAGGTCTGATAGCACTCTTTCCGGTTGACACTTCAGCACCACAGGAGATACAAAAATTTGAACCAAGAGGGACTTCATCGCCGCATGTTGAACAAAATCGTTTGGTTCCATCAATATCCGGCATGGACTCCCCGCAGCTCGAACAGAACTTTGAATCATCATTGTTCTCAGTTGCGCATTTTTCACACGTTTTCATTATCATCCTTTACTGTTTAAATTTAAGTCTGAAATTTAATCTTCTAAAATAGCTAAATCAATAGATTTAGTAATTCTAGTCCGGCTAAATTAATCTGAAAAGAGGATCATAAGTGTCTTTTAAGAAAATCCTCGGTAAGGAGCCATGTAAGCCGTGTAGCTTCTGCATCATAGTTTTGACCCCCGTTGAATAACCGCTGAGCATAAGCATGCCGCACTCCGGGATAGACATACAATTCGGCAATCCGGCCAGCTTCTTCCATATTAGTCAGGAAATTAGTGGATGATGGTAGCGACCATCCGTCCTTTGATCCTGTAATTGTAAGGACGGGACTGCTAAGTTTTTTAAGCCTGTCCACATCGATCTTATCAAAATCGCCGCCATAAATGATCACGGTGGCGCTTACCGCTTCCGGGTCATTCAAATTCGCATTCAATGATTCAAGTCCACCCATGCTGAACCCGATAGTAGCGATCTTTCGATCCTGCCTCTTCAGGAAATCCAATCCTGACTGAAGCCTGGCATCTGTGAGTTCTCTTTTAAGAGTACCCATCAGTTTCCCTGCTTCGGGATGAGTAGTAGCAGATGTACCGTTATACAGATCAATCGCAATAGTGCGGTATCCTAAATTTCCGAGTCGTTCAGCGGATCCTTTTGTGAATTCACTTATGCCAAACCAGTCATGAATTATCATCACTCCTGCAGAAGCATCTTCAGGACCTGCTATATATGCTCTGAATTCCTCATTATTCGCTCCTGTTAATTGAATAAATTCACCGCTTACTATCTTATCATCATCTCTTTCAGCACACGATGTACTTATAAATACGATGGTAATAATTACAGCCGGAATTAGATGCCTGAACATGTTACTCCTCAAGGATATTAAATTCGATCTAAGTTCTTTACGGTAAAATCGTTGTTAATGTTTCCTGTGTTGTGTGTCGTCGCAGGTTCAAACATCAAAACGGAAACTTCTTCCGCCGCAGATGGTTTATGTTCGACTCCTTTAGGAACGACTAAAAATTCACCCTCATTCAGCGTTTTATCACCATCCCGGAAGCTAATTATCAACTTTCCTTTTATGACAAGAAACATCTCGTCCTCATTTTCGTGAGAATGCCAGACAAATTCGCCTTTAAGTTTAGCGATTCGAATCTGCTGACCATTGAGTTCCGCGATGATCTTTGGGTTCCAGTGTTCACTGAAAGAGTCGAATTTCTCGGCGATATTAATAATTTCCATTTTTCTCCTCAAATGCTTCATGTCATATGTATAGTTGTTACCGATGTAATTCGGATAAATTAGTTTTCCTTAAATTCCATCCAAACAGTGCGATCGCCAGCATTCCCAATATACCTGACAAGGCGAACATCACTCCCATTGATAACTCTCCCTGAGGGATAATTTCTACAAGCTCGAAAGGCAAAAGAACAGGGGTTATCCGGAATATTGCCGCCAGGAGGAGAAGCCAAAATGCCGCAATCACAAGTTTTCCCGAGTAAATTTCTCTTCGCCCGATGAATCCGGGCAACATCTTGGAGCCAACCCCAAACACGAGCATAGAAGCAAACCCCAGAAGTTGTATGTGCCGGATGGCATCAATTCCTACATCTACATCAAATCCTAATGCCAATTGTAAATGTGAGATCAGCTCTAAAATGGAAGAGAGAAGCAACCATGAATAGGCGACTCTTATCGAAATATAGGACCATCTTTCCGCCAAGTATAATTCGCTAGTCGGTAACCTGTTGATAAGAGGTAATTTTAATATCTTAAGCGAAAAGATAAGGTATATGATAAGTGATGGAACGAGAAATCCAGTTATATCCAACAGAAAATTTGTCAACCGGTTATCCACCCCTAATAAACCCAATGAGCTTAATATGATATCAGCAAAAATCGATATTCCATAAGAAATACCGAGATAGAGGGAATTTTTTTTCATAGGTTCTACGCCAAACAATAGCGGGAATAGCCGAATGGAGAAAACGAACGCAATGGGCAAAATGATCATACCCAGAAAGAGATGAGTGAGAATCTCATTCCAATTCTGGTCAAGCACCGAGTCGCTTGCGATGATCATATTCATAATTAATACGCTATTTAGCAGGCCATACATCAGGAACCCTGAAACCAAAATAAAAATGAACGGCTTAACATCATTAAAGGCATCAGAAAGTTTGATCGATCTTTTAATAATTGAAACCAGCGTGAACAGATAAAGGAATATTCCTGCTAGTTCAAGCAACGCGGATAAGGCTATGAATGCTGATGTAAAGTAAAATCCGGTTGTTTCGCTCTGCAGGTAAGGCAGGACGGAACCGGCAAGGATCCGCAACGTGAGCCCTGTCGTTATTAAAAATAGGATACGTTTTAGAGTTAAGGGATTTTCAATTGGAGAATGGGCAAGGCGAGGAATGAAGTGCAGGCTGATCCCGATTATCATCAATCCGAGCCAACCGAGAAGCTGAACATGACCGTGGATTTGAATAAATGAGTAAAATCCTTTACTCATTTGGAAATCGAAACCTATAGTGAACGAAAGATGCGCTGCTATCGCAAATCCCGCAGTCAGAGCCAAAAGAACAGATGCTCTTACGAATCCAAAATTGAATTCCAGTTGGTTTGGAAGACTTTGTTGGTCGGTCATGCTCTGATCTTGATCTATCCCGAGAGTCCTAAAACGAAAATCAAGTCTTCTTCGGCCTTTATAGCGTGCTTCGCATTTGGTTCCATCGGGATAAAAATACCCGGAACCATTTGAATCTCTTCTCCTTCTAATGTGAAAATTCCTTTACCACTGATTACCGTAACTACCGCCTCCGACGTTGAAGTGTGCTCAGATAATTCTGTATCTTCCTTCATGCAGAAAAGAACATGTTTGGCAGAATCTGTCTCAGACAGCACCTTCGTCACGATTCCGTTCTCGGTAAAAGTTGCCTCATTAAAAAGATTTTTATATTTGTTATCTAAAATTTCCCCTCATTTGATCTGTGAATAATATAAAAAGTTTTAATGTTAGAACAATTATTATCTGACTTTCTGTAAACCTATTTTATTTATAGGTTCAATTTTTCCTTAGCTTTTTCAGAGTCAAAATATAGTAAGTAAGAATCAGGGTTTTTTAAATGTATTCTGATTTGAAATAGCTCGTTATTCTTCTGTACAGCCGGGAATAAGTAACGAGCGGTCGAGCTATAACCCAATTGATCTAACACAACAAAATCGACTTTATTGTCAATAAGATGCTTTAATACTTCTTTGTCGTTTAAACTAAACTTATAGCTCGAAACGTAAGCATTTGAGTAATAATAAAACATAGCCGGCTTCCTGGATGCTACTACTAAACCATCAGTATCCATTTTTTTAACTCTTTCAGCTAACTCAAAGTAATTTTTGTAAGCGGGGTGATACTCGCGTTTAGCAGATTTATGCAGATCATTGATCTTTGGAATAAAAAACAGGGAGAGGAGCAATATACTGTAAGCCAATATTTCCGGGGTTTTCTTTTTCCGGGATTCTAAACGAATGCTGATCATTTTGAATACACCACAAAAAAAGCAGTATGCAATAAATGATGCCAATGGCCACACGTACCTTGCGCCATTTCCTTCATGATATAAAAGAAGAATAGATATGTTTCCTAAAATATAAAAAATAAAAAGATATCTGTAATGTTTAAGTTTCCATGCGCCAAAAAATGTTGTAGCTAAAACAAAAATTCCCAGCGCAAACAAGGGAAATTCGGAAAATGCATTCAATCGGATAAAAGGGAAAAGCACTTCCGTAAAACCCTTAATTACAGTGTCATAAAAATTCTGTGACATCCTATCGACAAGTTCACCTATTGAATTAATTTGACCTTCCTCCGGTCTCCAAAAATTAACGGACAGTATTGTTCCCAGATATCGACCTTTGAGACCATGAATGGAATTCCTGATGACCCAGGGGATATACAAAACCGAAAAACCGGCTAAAAAACCGGCAACCATTTTCCATTTCTTCTCAATAAGCCAATGCATGGTTATAGCCCCAATAAGAACGATTCCTATAGATCTTAGGTAATACGTTGCCACTGCAGCCAAAATTACGCCATAAAAATATTTTGAATTCCAGAACTTGATATCATCTTCTATTTTTAAAACACAATAAAACGCCAGTACAGAAAAGAACAAATAAGGCATTTCAGACATGAGTATCGTAGAGTATCTCAACAGACCACTATTTAGCAAAAGTAAGAGGCTGACTGAAAATGAGAGAACG
>CBDUTM010000091.1:0-6408 GCA_965369985.1 uncultured bacterium
CCAATTGCAGGAATACCACGCCCATCTCCGGTTCCGGCAAATTTTATTTTCATGGAACTTTTCCCCGATTACCTGAAGAGCACGTTCAAAACCACTAATGATGCGGCGAGGACTAATCCGAAATACCCAACGATTTTCGAATCCATTATGAACATCTCTTTCCATTTGATCTTTTGTCCGGGCGAAATATAAGATGCTATCGCCAATATCGCATAACCTAATACGATGACCCAACCTACTCGGTTTAACCAATTCATATCAGGAAAGATAAAATATTTGAATAATAGCGATACCCCTGCGCTACCGACAAAAACGTATACTACGAGTTTCCGCGACGCATTGGTGCAGAACACAGCTGCTAAAAGCAGTATCGTATAGGATGCCTTTATATGGTAAGACATCTCATTAGTTACAAGTGATAGAGGGAAATTAAATCCGTTGTATTTTATATAGATCAGAGAAAATGCGAGTAAAATTCCGGAAAGAGCAATGAATCCAATTGATTTTTTCCCCATCTTCATCAACATTTCATCCGATGCATCATTATTAATATACCTCTTGTAAATATCAAATGTAAACAGTGTGCTCACGGAGTTTACTATAGAATCTACGGTACTCATCAGGGAAGCGAATAGCCCCATCAATACGAAGCCGCGAACCCCCGGGGATAGGAGCGTGTTTATCAATACAATATAGGCCTGGTCAGGGTCACTAAGCGGTTCATGAAATGCTACCAACGCTATGGGAGGTATTATTATCAATGCCGCAAATATATACTTTAAAAAACCGCCGACTATCAATCCGATCTGGGCATCCTTCAGGGAACGGGCGGCAAGTGACCTTTGCAGAATTACTTGATTTGCGCCCCAGTACTGGATGTGCAACAGAAGCATACCGAAGAACACTGCAGGCCAAGGTACCTTCGGGTGGTCGGTGGGCAGAAACAGGTGCATCAAATGATCTCTTCCAGTCGTTATATTAGCATAATTGTCAGGATTATATAATTCCGACCAGCCGCCTACTGCTTTCAGCGCTAATACTAAAATTACAGTTGCGCCACCTATCAATGTCACCAACTGAATAATGTCTGTGCGAACCACCGCGGTAAGACCACCGAAATAAACATATAGAGAGGAAAACATACCCATAAGTACTACAATAATGTAAAGCCTGGTTACAGGATCAGAGTGAAGAAACATTAATTCCTCTGAGAATACACCGTTGATTGCAATACTTCCCCAGTAGAGAGCTCCTCCCATGTAGATAACTCCAAATAGAATGAGAGAAAAGATAGAATAACTAAGAGCTACGAAACTCCCAAACCTTGCCTCAAAGAACTGTGTAATGGTAAATACCTTCATACGCAGGTAGAGGGGAACAAAAAAGAAAGCAGCGAGAAGAATACCAAAAACAGCATCTATCTCAAAATTTGCCCACGCAAGACCGTAAACGTAAGCAGCCCCACCCATGCCGATAAAATGACCAGCTTGAATGTTTGTCGCGATGGTGGACATCGCTATCGCAGGCCAGCGAAGATTCCTTCCACTCAGGAAATAAGTGGCGGAATCCTTTTTTTGCTTACCGCTTTTATACATCCCGATCAGGAAAATGACCATAAAATAGACGAGTACCATTATCAGATCTATATTCATCTTAAGGGTGCCCTATATTAATTCTTCCGGCTGTTATTTTTAAAGAAGAAAATTTTTCGTAATTATTTCTTGGAAAGATAATTTTGCGAGTAGATAAGAGTCAATAATATTAATCTCTATGTTGAAATAATCCCACTCGGTTTTAGATAATTCAGTAAATCGAACTATTATTTCGGTAATTCCATATCACAAAACCAAAGCCCTGCAATCGCAGGGCTTTGTTATGTGAATTTATTACACTCATATTCGAAAAATTACTATGTTACCTGAGCAGTAACATCTTTTTCGTCGTTGCGGCTTGACCGGCTTGCAGGCGGTAGAAATAGATTCCGCTTGTTACCTGTATTCCGCTCGAATTTTTTCCATTCCATTCAACATTATATGAACCGGCAATCTGCTGTTCATTCACCAACGTTATCACATTCCTGCCTAACATATCATATATGTGTAGTGATACATTAGCTGAAGCAGGAACATCATATATAATATTGGTTGTCGGGTTGAAGGGATTAGGATAGTTCTGACGCAGAACAAGTGTCTTTGGCAGCTGACCACCCGAGAAGCGGTCAGAAATCGCTGTAGCCACCTGAGTGTTATCATACTCGAATACATACAATCCAAGTAAGTTATCTACAGGATTAGCGCCCGACCATGGAACAATCGCTAAGATCTCAAGATGTCCGTCATTGTCCATGTCAACAAGTTGTATGTTAGCCGGACGGGCAAAATGACCGCCGTCAACATCATCATTGGCATCTATCGCCGTGACGAAAAAACTGTAACTATCTACGCTGGTTACATCGCCGCCGTCATACTCTATGTCCAGAATCGAGCCGAAGTTGTTACCGGCAAGATAAATATCTGGTTTACCGTCGCGATCAACGTCGCCTATGAGGTTTCCGCGATTCTCACCGCCCTCATTGAATACGTTACTAACTTTCCAGTCGTGGAGTAAATCCCAGTTGGCATCGTCTAACATCGTGGCAACATCACCGACGGGAGATATAACCCACGAGTTACCTTTCGAATCGGAAAGATAAAGTTCCAACACGCCGTTCTTGTCAAAGTCCGCCTGCGGTATCTGACTTTTTACCGTACCGCCTGAAACCCATCCTGTCGGATTCGGCTGCCACTGGGCAACAAAGGCATACGTATCAGTACCCGTGCCTTCATACACACGAACAAAACCCGTGTTATCATCAAACAGAATAATCTCTTTCCAGCCGTCCCGATCAACGTCAGTTAAACCGAAACCGGTGTTCTTCGCCTGAAAGCGTACACTATCAGCCGAAGTCCCAGGTAACGTGAAAAGTTCATCAAATTCAACGGTCACCGTAAGTCCAGCAGATAAATCAGACGAAGTAAGTTCCAAAATTGTCAACAACCTACCGTTGCCGCCACGATTGGTCAGCACCAGTTCGATGTTGCCGTCGTTGTCCAAATCCGCTGCTAAGGAGTTATTCTCCAAAACAACTCTGTCAGCCGCATCTCTGGGAGGGTCAAACGTCTGTACGGGTGTCTGGGATAATCCTATTCCAGCAGCCCCGTCTATATCCCTACCGTCCCATTCGAATATATGACCGGCATCGAAACCATTTGTGGTACCTGGTTTTTCAGAATCAATAATGACTACGATCTCCTGAAAACCATCATGGTCTATATCCGTCACCATAATCCCACGGTCACCTCCGGCTATGCCGAGAGTACCATCGGAAAATTGATGCTGCCAAATGATCTCGTAGTTATTGTCTCCGGCAGCCTCGAAGAGAAAGATGGTTTTCTGACCACCATCTTGCTCATAAGTCAGAAACTCGCCTTTGCCGTCCTGATCAATGTCTACCCGATCTCTTAATGTACCGCCAGCCGTTAACACATAGCCGCGCTCGAATACAGCATCGGATGCCTCATGCCAGGCTAACGATAATTGTGAATTGTCACCGACTTGAGAATAGACCGGTGACACCGTAATCACTATTACTGCGAACATAACTGCAGCCATCAAAGTGACTTGTAGCTTATGAATCATATTATTCCTCCTTTGTTTCCTTCAATTCAACCCGATTTAATTTGCGTATATGCATTAAATATCTCCAAGAAATAAAGCCGAAGATTTAACGCACATTGATCCACCATGTAGGTGTACTATTTGTTTGTTGCTATTGATACTGTTCAATTTAAGTGTCATTCATCAATTGTCAAGCGTTATTTTTTCTTGCATCAAATATCAAGAATATCTCCATTAAAATTCGAGTGCAAGTGAAAACATCTGAGCGTTATTTAATCTACCGAAATCCTGGTAAGCATAATCAATTGCAAAAGAAATTCCCCCGTTTAAAACGAGTTTTGTCCCGACTCCGGCAGTTAAACCCTCTTCAGAATCTCTGAGAAACGAGTTTTTATATCCCATTCTCAATGCTACAACATCTCCAATAGCATATTCAATACCCATATTGACATATTCAGTGTTGTCATTCGGATGAGCTCCATTCAGAGCGACTGTAATCACGTTGTTTTCATTGCTGAGAATATCCATTGCCACCCCAACTTGTAGGAGAAGGGGAAGAGAATAACTCTCCGTCTGTTTAAACGCCGGAATCCGGTCGTTACTTCCGCCTAAATTAGGGGCTTGGTCGAAATTGACGAAAGTATCATTTCCCTGAAGCTTCATGGAAGTGCCAAAATTTGATATGCTCATACCAATGGTCATACCATTGAAATTTGTCTTAAATAATGTCCCGATGTCCATTGCAAATCCCTGCGCACTCATGCGCCATACTTTCTGCGAAATATATTTGGCATTTACTCCGATTGCGAACCGGTCTGTTAAATTAATAGCATATGACAAAGCAGCGGATAAATCATTGGTTGAAAATCGTTCTCCCGTACCTTCCGGAAGCAGGACAGTTCTGACTTCCATCTCGCCGGTACTCAAAGATGTGATACTCGCTCCGAATGTTCCGGAATTACCAACAGGTAGTGCTATTGCGACAAAATCAAAAGATGTATCTACCAGCCAGTTATTATGTACCAAAACAGCTTGGCTTTTAGGAATACGCGCCAATCCCGCCGGATTCCAGAAAACAGCAGTAGCATCATCGACAACCGCCACGTAAGCGCCACCCATGCCAACAGCGCGGGACCCCACTTCGATCTCAAGGAACGCAGCTGCAACCGTGCCTACCTTTGAGACGTTACCCGTGATCTGGCTATATAGTGAAACCGGCACCAATAAAACTGTAATCCAGATAAGAAATAAAACCTTTAGTATCACAGCTTTTTTCTTTGTTGAAATATCATTTTTTATCTGATTCATAATAAGTCTGTCTCATTTAATAACAGCAAATTTACCCATTATTTCACCCAACCCCGGTGCTTCGACGTGATAAAAATATAGACCAAATGCTATATCCATCCCGTCCTTACTTTTCAAATCCCAGAACTCTGTGCCGTCATTTATCGGTTGGTCATGCTCAAGCGTGTCCACCAAATATCCCCGTACACTGTAGATACGAATCGTACATTTCGCTGGAAGATGTGAAAATTGAATTTTCCTTTCTCCACGACCCGATAAGATTCCCGGAGGCAACCTGTTTTCCCAGGAAGCAGCAGCGACATATGGATTTGGCACAACAATAATCTCCTCAAGACCAGTCTCCGCTACGACTTGGTTTACGGATGCTGCGGTGGTTGTAAATTCATAAACATCACCGGATCTGAATGGTTTAATAATAGAGATGAACAACGTATCGCCAAGCGTGGGGAGAATTGGATTCTCGATATTAGTTGAATCAAGCATAACTTTCCAGCTTTTTACAAGATTGCCATCTTTATCCTCAGACATAATATATATAAAATCGTTTTCATCGCCGACAAGTAGTTCATGCAGCGCATTTCCCTGGCTATTGTCCTTCCCCCAGAATTTAACCTTTCGAATATTGTCCGCGAAAGTCACATCCCATATTTTAAATTTCGCAGGTTTCCCAATAGTCGATGTATCAACATTAACTTCATCGAAAACCAAAATATAGTCCGAAGGTGAATTATATAATTGCGCGCTGTTAGACTGCTTGTCTCTCACAATCAATTCAAGATTGCTATTGCCACTCTTCCACCCAGAATTTGGTTCGTCCCAGAAAATCTCCGGGTCATTGAACACAGTTACCATTACTCCTTCAAATTCAGGACTGTTATCACCATCTATTTGTGTTTGATTTGCTACAAGCTGAACATTATCTGTTGTATTGAAGATGGCATAGGATATCTGGAGATCTGAAGTATCATCAAACACAATATTATAAACTGCGTTATCCTTTATATTCAGCGGGTCTAAAATCATATATTCTATGCTTCCGGTAGCGGGGCCTTTAATATGCTTTATACTGGATAACTCTGCCGGAAGGTAGCCTGTAACAGGCGCATTCGGCGTCACTACGGCTGTGTTTATTCCGGCACCGATGACATTGCCGGTTCTGTCCAGCTTAAAGTCGATAGCGCTTATGCTCGGAGAGGCGACAATTAATGAGGCATTAGGAGAGAGACCTCGTTCGAAAAAATCAGTATCGTATCCCTTATCATAGGAAACGACGGCATAAAAATATTTTTGACCGTTAATCACATCGGTGTCAACCCAAAAGTGCGATATGCCGGTATCGGTGCCCATATTAAGGTTTGCTCCCGTGGGTTGGTCTATGCCGGGCTCGGAACCGATGCCGACGGGATGCGGTCCCACTAATCCGTCCACAAGATCGAATTGAGC
>CBDUTM010000092.1:0-6394 GCA_965369985.1 uncultured bacterium
CCATAGCTTCTTTAGCTTTTTTCAGTCTTTTCTTTGATTCACCGGATACTCGCCTCCTTCTCTGATATGCGATATTCGTGCTCATCTGATCACGATGCCTTCTGAACAAAAATGCCCCGGTCAGAGCGAACATCGGAGAGACTCCCCAGAATATCAGCCAGCCGGTATCTATCACCTTTTGGCTTCTATCAGTGAATTCGGGAGTTTCACGCTTTATAAATCTGATATCACTGCTTATTATAGCAACCTCTTCTCTCGTAAGTCCGGGATTGACCGCTACAAATGAATTATCTCCTTCCTCAACATCAATTGTTATCGGCTTCGACCTCGAAATCTCGTATTTCTTGCTCTTCGGATTAAAATAAGTCAATGCAATCCTATTAAGCTCCAACAGACCCGCTTTACGCAATATCAGTACATATTCGAAATTCTTTTCCCCATATATACGGCCCCGTTTAACTGAACTTTGCTGAGTGATTTCAGGCTCGAATATTTCCACCCCATCAGGGAATTCAATTTGCGGAGCTTTTGTTGATTTAATGTTTCCCACTCCGGAAATCTTTACCCTCAGTGTAATTGCATCATTTACTTCCGCTTCGGATTCCACTATTTCTGCGGCAATTTTAAATTCGCCTACGGCACCGGAAAAATCTTCGGGTTTTCCTTTTTTGGGTAGTGGAAGAACATTTATTTTGAGACCATTTGACAGTACACGTTTGGTTACAAATCTTCCGAACGGATCATCGAAAAAATCATCAAATATACTGTTAGATCGACGCCTCTTAACTCTTTCTTTAAAATCAAGTGGAAGTGCTCCTAATTCAAGCTCACCGGAGCGGGTAGGAAATAAAGCGAATCGCCCGACCACGGCAGTGCTGTAACGAGCCCCATTGATAACTTCTTCTTCCACCATCGGTTTTGTCGGCTGAGGTATCTCTTCAACCCAGAAACCAATTGCCTCCGGCGGTGAAGGAGTATTGAAATTAACCAACCTTACTCTCGTATAGATCCTGTACGTAACTGTGACTTGTTCCCCTTTATATATCTTGTTCTTATCAATTGAAGCCACGAGATAGGTTGACTCATTCTTTCGTCCAGGCTGATTTAAAGCTCTAGCTGTTTTCGGATTTTTCCTCGCACCGGAAGCTGATACATTGATAATGATCGATTCAGAACTATACGTCCTGCCCCTATATTTTAATGTTGCCGGTTCGATTTTAAAACTTCCATTCTTTTTAGGCTCCAACACCCAGGCATAGGTAGCCGAAGAACTTATCTCTCCATTGTAATATGAAAAATTCGTTGATTGGGACGGACCGCCCACTATATAAAAATCACGGAAATCGGATATTTCGACATCCGGTAAACTCATCTGTCGTTCACCGCGAATTTCCAGCCTATATGTAAATCGCTCCTTTAAACTTAAATCGCCTGTGGAAACCGACGCCTCCATCTCTATCTCATTCTGCGCGAGTGAGACTTCAGAGAATATCATAATGATAAGAGCGCTATATATAAGTTGTCTCAACATTACCAATCCTTTTCCGGTTGTTTCCTTCGCACTGTTTTAGCGGAGATATAGTCTTTTAATGCCTCCATCTCTTGCTGCTCTAAGGCATCGAGGATGTCCTGGTATTCTTCTTGTGTTCTTTCTTTTTCTTCCTGCTGTTGCTGCTGCTGTTTATTTTTTTGATCATTTTCATTTTGTTCCTGCTCACTCTCATCTTCTTTCTTATCACTTTCGCTATTTTCTTTATCACTCTCGTCTTGCTCTTCGGAATCTTCGTTTTCCTTTTCTTCCTCGTCGTCGCCTTCCTGTTTCTGCTCATCCTGTTGGAGCAAACTCTTCACAAATTCGTAATTAAATTTTGCGTCTTCATCTTCAGGATCGAGTTTCATCGCATTTTTAAATGCCGCAAGACTTTCTTCGGCTTTATTTAATTTAAAATATGTATTCCCCAAATTGTAGTAGGCTCGTGATTTCGAGTGATTATCTTCAGAGTCCAGAGCATCCTCAAAACCTGATTTCGCTGCATTAAAAGTTCCTTTTTTATAAAACGAACTACCTAAATTATATTTTAGATCAGTGTCATCTGATCTTTCAGCTAACATATTCGAATAAAGCTGAATAGCTTTATCAAATTCACCGTCCCTGTACGCTTGCAGGGCAGGGTCTGTCGTGGACTCTTGAGCATACAGCGGCGCTGTGATCATTAAAATCATGATAAAAAATGTTATTTTATTTATATCTGCCATGCCACTCTTTAAGAAGCTTACGCTTTTCGGGTATAAAAGGTTCTGCCAGAAGCAATAAAAGGACAAAACCGACTATATATTGGTACCATTCCTTATATTCGTCGAACTCTCTTGTACTGAATTCGCTCTTTTCCAACAATCTGATATCTTTATGTACCATTTCAAGTCCATTACTCCGTTCACCTATCCTGAAGTACCTTCCACCGGTTATTCCGGAAATCTCATCGAGAATAACTTCGTTCAATTTGCTCGTTACTATCTTATCTTCTCTGTCTCTCTTAAAACCAGTCCTTTCACCGCGGTTATTATATAAAGGTATCGGCGCGCCGGAGACTGATGCAACCCCGACGGTGTAAATTATGGTTCCAAATTCAATTGCTTTTTCTGCCGCTTCTGTCGTTTTTTCTTCGTGGTCTTCGCCATCTGTGAGCAGAATAATCACCCTTTGAGTGGCTTTCTCGTCTGTAAACGATTTTAATGCGATTTCGATCGCTTCGGCAGTCGCGGTTCCCTGTGTTCCGATAATATCCGTATCGAGAATATCTAACATCATTTTAGCGGCTGAATAATCTAATGTGAGCGGAACCTGAAGATAGGCTGTTCCTGCGAATGCCACTAATCCCACCCTGTCGCCTTCCAGCTTATCTATAAATCGGGATATCTCAAACTTGGCTCTCTCAATTCTGTTTGGGACCACATCCTCCGCTTGCATACTCTTTGAGACATCCAAAAGTATTATTATATCTATCCCCTCCCGCTTGACCTCGGAAAGCACTGTCCCCATTTGCGGCCCCATAAGAGCAAAGATCAGCAGGAATATCGCGAATATAATTATTAATACTTTCGCTGCTTGTCTATTCCGGCTAGTGCTGCGATTAAGCCTTTTAACAACCTCAATTTCGCCTAACGAAGATAGAAGTTGATGTTTTTTCTTCAATGAAAGATAAAGCATCAATACCAGCAGCGGAATAAACCAAAGAAAATGGACGAAGCTATAATTTACGAAACGGAACATCAGGGCAATCTCCGTGAATAGGTCATTCCCGCAAAAACTTCTATCAGGAGGATGATCAATCCGGGAAGCAGCAAGAATAAATACAGCTCTTTAAATCGCGTATATTCCTTTACTTTTATTTCAGTTTTTTCCAGATCATTGATTTCACTGTAAATATCCTTAAGCCGCTGTTCGTTTGCGGCATGAAAATATTTTCCATTGGTACGCTCAGCAATTTGTTGCAACATTTCTTCATCTAAATCACCCTGGAGCAATCTGCGGGACCTTGTTCCCGCTCCTATCGTATACACTTTGACGTCAAAAGCGGCTGCAAGATCTGCGGCAGTAAGCGGCTGCACTTCTCCCGAGTTGTTGCTGCCGTCGGAGAGAAGGATCATTATTTTACTCTTGGCATCGCTTCGCCTCAGCCTGTTAACTCCGCTTGAAATAGCAAGACCAATAGCCGTTCCATCATATTTTTTTGGAACGATTCTGACATTTCTTAAAAACGAGCGTAATACATCATAGTCCAACGTCAATGGCGCTTGAATAAACGATTCAGCTGCGAAAACAATTAGTCCGATCCTGTCATTCTTTCTGTTTTTTATGAACAAGTCCGCTACTACCTTAGCTGCTTCTAACCTATTCGGCTTAAAATCTCTTGCCTCCATACTGCTTGAGATATCCAGAACGAGCATTATGTCAATTCCCTCAGTGGTTATCTCCTGATTGGTCACTCCTGATCGGGGACGTGCGAAACCGAATATTATTAGAGTAAGCGCGATCAGGCGAAGCGCAAACGGAAGATGAACTCGCAACGATACTTTCCTGCTTGATAATTTGCTGAAAACCCCGGTTTCGGAAAACCTTAATTTACTGCGAAGAGACTCATTCCTTCGAATATACCAATACACGAGAGCGGGTACTAATAAGAGCAACCAGAGAAATTCTATATTTTCAAATGATATCATTCAAATCCACCATTAAGACGGTAAAATAGAATGAATTGGTGTAAAAATCTAAGTGATTAATGACTCTTCGATATTAGAGGCAATCCTCAATATTCCGAGTTCATCAAAGGGCTTTCCTATTACTTGGACTCCGATAGGCATTCCTTCGGTTGATTTTCCACAGGGAACGCTTATTCCCGGTAGTCCGGCAAGATTAACAGATGTCGTATATACATCAACAAGATACATTGCCAGGGGATCATCCATTTTCTCTCCGATGTTAAAGGCTGTGATAGGTGAGGTAGGGGTGATAATCGCATCAACATTTTCGAAAGCTCTCAAAAAATCATCACGTATCAATCTTCTGACCTGTTGCGCTTTTTTATAATATGCGTCGTAGTAACCTGCTGATAATACATAAGTTCCGAGCATGATTCTTCTCTTAACTTCTTCGCCGAATCCCTCACTTCTTGATGATTCATATACTTCGGACAGGTCGCTTCCTGCTCCTCTGTGTCCGTAACGCATTCCGTCATATCGCTCTAGATTTGAGGAGGCTTCTGCAGTAGCTATGATATAATACGCAGCAATGGAAAATTCTGTATGTGGAAGCGATATATCGATTATTTCCGCTCCTTTAGACTTCAAGTTGTCCAGAATTTTATTTACGCTCGCAACTATTTCTTTATCACAACCTTCTCCGTAATACTCTTTAGGTAAACCGAGTTTCAGTCCGCTAACATCACTTTCGAGTAAATTTGGATAATCCGGCACCTCATCCGTAGCAGATGTAGAATCTCGCTCATCCGAACCGGAAATTACTTTTAGTAAAGCTGCGCAATCGCTGACGGAATTAGCTATCGGGCCTATTTGATCAAGAGAAGATGCAAATGCTGTCACTCCGTATCGGGACACTCTGCCATAGGTCGGCTTCATCCCTACTACTCCGCAGAAAGAAGCTGGCAATCGAATCGAGCCGCCAGTGTCACTTCCAAGAGCCATATCTACAATACCTGCCGCTACCGCCGCGCATGAGCCGCCGCTTGAACCGCCGGCTACTTTTTTAGGATCGTGTGGATTTTTCACAGGACCGAAATACGAATTTTCATTGGATGATCCCATAGCAAATTCATCCATATTGGTTTTTCCGAATATAAGAGCCCCGCTTTGTTTTAGTCTGTCAACCACCGTTGCATCATAAAGTGGCACAAAGTCTTTCAGTACCCTTGATGCGCAAGTTGTAGGAATCCCTTCAGTAGAAAGCAGGTCTTTTAATGCGACCGTTTTACCGGAAAGCTCCCCGCCATTGCCCGATTTTATTTTATCGGAAATTTGATTCGCGGATGTACGTATTTCGTCACTGTTAAAATATGTAAATATGTTCAGGTCTTCCCGCTCTGTTGACAAAGCGATAGAATCTTCAACTTTACTTAAAAACTTTTCGTACTCCTCCACTCCACTCCTGAACATCGTTATTTTATTTGAAGGATTATCCTAAAATGAATTGTTGCTAAAGTCAATTAAACCTTATGTCTTCGGAGAGTCATCTTCCTTTGAATCGTCATTGTCATCCATCTTTATTTCTTGAGATACTTCTTTCGCCGCTTTTCTGAATTCCGAAATGCCTTTCCCGAGTCCCCTTGCAAGGTCAGGGAGACGCTTCGCTCCAAACAACAATAGAATAACAAGAAAAATTATAATCCATTCCCAACCGCCGGGAAAACCCATATCAAACTCCTCTGTTATTTATTAACGCCACCACCTTAAAAGATAATATGAAATTCCGATTCCAATCAAGCTTATTACGTTAAGTGTAATACTAAATCCAACTGTGATCGACATCAATATTATGTTTATTGTTCCTGGTCCTACGGATAAAGTAGTAGATATTAGGAAAAATTGCTTTACCACACCCTCAGGCAATATAAATGTTAAGATTTTTCCCACTAAGGTTCCTATTACTGCACCGAGCACGATTACAGTAACTACCATTCCAATTTGTTTACTTTTGCTCAACATTTCTAATTCTGCTTAACCTGTGGCTGTTATTGACTCAAAAATTCCCAATCCATCACCGGAGCCTAAAATAGATTCGCTTGCTCTCTCCGGATGAGGCATCAATCCAAACACATTTCCTGATTTATTGTAAATTCCGGCGATTTCGGCAATTGAACCGTTCGGGTTGGATTCTTTG
>CBDUTM010000093.1:0-6391 GCA_965369985.1 uncultured bacterium
GCAGTCTTTTAAGTACCTTTTCAAATATTCTTCAGGTAGATAAAGTTGATTCGATCGGCTATGATACAGGATTGGATGTCGTGCGACTCGATCTGCCAGTTGTATTCATTGATAATCGGCCTGTCATTTTACTCGGAGATACAAACGTTGTGTCAAATGGGGATATAACTCATTATTTTATTCTAGAAGATTCTATTTTGGTTGAATCACTAGATGATACAACTGTATATCATTATAAAATTACGGAAAGAAATCTCAATAACGGTTGGCAATATGCTTACGCGGTAACCGCATTCGACAGAGGGGATGCGATAAACAATTTAGAAAGTCTCGAAAGCGGCAAAAGATCCACTACAGTAAGATTTTTTCCCGGTGTAACTCCTGCGACTTCCTTAAGCAAAGACAACTCTGTAGGAGTTTACCCGAACCCATATAAGGCAAAAGCCTCCTGGGATGGCTTTTTAGAACGTGAGCGAAAGATATACTTTTTCAATCTTCCGGCTGAAAGTGAAGTGCGTATTTATTCGTTAACGGGAGACCTGATAGATACTTTTGAGCACAATGCCGTTACCTATTCAGGCGATGATATACAATGGTTCGAGACCTTTTCTGATGGAACCCAACAGTTTGCAGGTGGAGAACATGCATGGAATTTGGTGAGTAAAGACGATCAGGCAATCGCGAGTGGTCTCTATATATATGTGGTAAAAAATAGATCAAATGGAAACATACAAAGAGGAAAATTTTTAGTAATAAAATAATGTTAAGTATCCAAATTCAAATTTTTCTAAAATTCAATTAATAATCTCAAGGGAGGTAACCCGATGAAATTGTTACAATTGATGTTTTTTGGCGGAATACTTTTGTTGACTACGATAGTATCCGCTCAGACATACCCGATGAAAACATTCCAAGAAGTTCAGGAACCGACTAATGTTAATACAACGGATGAATCACCGTTGCTCGGGGACACAGTTAGAGTAACCGGTGTAGTTGCCACCGGACCGAGAGATATATGGATAGGCACACGCTGGTCATTCTTCCTTGTTAATACGGGCGGGGGTGCCTGGAGCAGCCTTCAGATAGTTCAGCATGATTCTTTTTCAACCGGAACAGACGCGGGAATCGTTGAACCAGGAGATAGTATAACTGTAACCGGGATCATAGAGGAATTTGAGTCCGCTACACAACTTGCGATTTTGACTAATCCGGTTACTCCTATCGATTTTTTAGGGGCGGTGACGCTTCCACCCAACTTTCCTCAGCGACCTATACTTCTGAGCATGGGAGATCTTCAAACAGTAGAATTAGGAGAAAAATATGAGGAGGTTCTTGTACGACTTGAAAATGTCGTAATGTTAAATAACGATGTAGGGGGTGGTGAAGGATTGTTAGGTTCACAAGACGGTAATTTTCAAATCTCACTTGAGGATTGGAATAATGAACTACACACCTGCCTCGCCGGCGGCGGTAGTTGCGAATGGCCTCCCCGTTCATGGATATTTAATGTGACCGGATATATCAGAGATAAACAGGCTGGAACGCCGGGTGCCCGATTCATGATAGCCCCGTGGAGTCTTGAGGAGCCCTATTTTGAGATTTTAGCTAAGGCACCTTTAGTAGAGAACTTATCTCGAGATCCTGCGGCTCCTTCAAGCTCAGATGGAGTTCGTGTGGCAGCAAAAATCACCGATGATGTTGGAGTAACCTCTGCATTTGTTACTTATAGCGTGGATAATGCTGCCTGGATTGACCTATTTATGAGTCCTGTTCCTAGCTTTCCGGACTCGTTTTCAGCGACTATTCCCTCTCAGTCGGAAGGTTCGCTTGTCAAGTATTTCCTTCAATCCTCAAACGATGATGATATAACAGCAATTATTCCCGGAGATACTCTTAAAGGACCATTGTTTTATTTCGTAAGAAATGGAGACCTTTCGATTCAGGATGTTCAACAAAATCCATTTGGAGGACCGAATTCCGGCTATATAGACTCTGAAATAACGCTTACGGGTATAGTAACTTCCGATTCTCTGCAGGCGAATAATTATTGGGTTCAAAATGGAAATGGCCCCTGGAGTGGTATATTGATAAACGATTTCACCAATGATCCATCCCCCGGGGATAATGTTAAAGTTACAGGAACGATAATAGAATCATTCGGATTTACCCGTATGGATGACATCACAACTTATGAAGTAATATCTTCCGATAACACTATTCCGGCGCCAAAGATATTCGATATAGAATTGATCAATACAGGTTCCGATAGCGCTGAAGCGTATGAAGGAGTTTTAGTTGAGCTTCAAAATGTAGTAGTGGTAGATGATTTCCCGGATTCAGGACCTTTTGGAGAATTTACTGTTGGCGATACCAGCATATTTCCCCTTCCAAATACATCATCAAATGTTAATTGGATTCGTGTAGACGATCTGAACAGAGGATTTAATGGGAATGTTGGCGAGCTTGAAAACTTTTCCTTTTCCAACGGAGACACTATTGATATTCTAAGAGGATATCTATATTGGTCATTTTCCAACTTCAAGCTTGTTCCGAGAGATTCCAATGATGTGATTGGATTCAGAAAAATAGTTTCTGTCAGAAAAGATGGAGGAGCTCTTCCGGAAACATATACGCTGAGTCAAAACTATCCTAACCCCTTCAACCCGGAAACGGAGTTGAATTATTCTCTTCCTATAGGAGGGGAGGTCAAACTTGTTATTTATAACTTACTCGGACAGCAGATCGCCACACTTGTTGATGAATTTCAACCGTCAGGTAATTACACTGCAAAATGGAACGGTAGAACTGATTTTGGAAGACTGCTTTCCAGCGGAGTTTATTTCTACAAGATGAGCGTGGATGACGGTAAATTCACCGAAACAAAAAAGATGCTTCTATTGAAGTAAAATAATATTTCGGAGCGGGATGTTGAATATTATATCCCGCTCTGCAATTTTTATTAACTAATGCGAAAAAATAATAAAACAAATAGACGATTTTTGACGCTGTGCCTAATATTAGGCATCACGATGTCGTGTTCTGACAGCGTTACAGACCAACTCTTAGATAATATGCCGCCCACAGTTACAGTATTCTTGCAATCCGATGGTACATTAAACAGAACATCCAGCAATCAAATACTTCATTGGGACGGTAAGGATAGTGACGGATTGGTTGTGGGTTTCTGGTACTCATTCGGAAACTCTTCCACAGATAGGGCAACCTGGATATTTCTTTCAGATTCGGCTACAGGGGAAAAAGAACTTGAAAACATGGAAATTCCACCTTCGTGGAAGTTTACAACTGCACGAAGTGATACCTTTGCTCTTTCAATACTTTCAGAGACTGTAACATTTACATTCAGCATAATAGCAGAAGACGACGATGGTGCACGTAGTGCTGATGTAACAACATTAACATTGCCCATTAAAAATACAAAACCTGAAGTATTCTTCCTTGGAGAAGCAGATACAGCAAGTTCATCTATTAAAATACCTGATACAACTTTCACCATTGCGTCCTTTGTATGGTCTGCGACGGATATTGACGGAGATGAAACCATAGAAAAATTTCAATACGCACTTACTTCTCCGGGAAATGCATTGACCGAAAGCGATTGGAACGATATACCGGGAAGCAAACGATCAATAATACTTTCAGGCACTGTGTATGAAACAGAAGCAAATGTAACTTTTGATTCAAAACTCACTGAAGGTGATCACGCGATTCATCTTCGAGCGGTAGATGCTGCCGGAGCATTTAGCGATGTTAAGCGGTTACCTGATGACAGCACTAAATTCTGGTATGTGAAAGAAGCAGTTGGGAATATACTCATAATTGATGATTGGACAATTAGCACGACCGATGGGAGAGACTTTTACACACAGACTTTAGATTCGTTGGGAAGAGGATATTCAGTATTGGATATAAAACCGCTAGGTTCACAATTTTTATTATCTAAACAGGCATTTGTAGAAACTGCAAAACTCTTCGACATTATCCTATGGTATGCTGATGGTGAACCACAGCTGGTATTAGCAGATGCTGTTCTATCCGATTATCCGGCTCGAGGCGGAAAGATAATCTTTTCAACTCTATTTGCACAATTTGCATCTAATCAGGGTGATCCGCTTGGTTTTACCCCTGTGGACAGCATAAACAAAATAGTGGAAACTGATGGTTCGTTGGTTACAAAGATATTTAAAACTTCCAACGTTGAGCTGTGGCCCGATCCTTCGAGCGAAATGGATTTCCCTGATACTTTAGGCTCAAATTTTTTGTCTTCTATAATTTCATCGCCAAAAGAGATAATACCAAAACCTTCAGCAAGAGTACTATATAGATACCAATTGTTGCCGAGCAGCTACGCGGGAGAGCCTTCTGTTGTTATAGAAGACGCCAACAAGTCATTTATATTCGCCAGCATACCGCTACATTATTTTGATGGGAATAAGAAAATGGGAAGCTTATTAAGCCTGATATTGACACGGGAATTTGGACTTTAGGAGCATGATATGAAAATAAATATCTTTAGTGCGATACTGACAGTTTTTATAGTTTTGACCGTATTTCACACTGATTCAATTGCTCAGCCGAAAGGTAGATTAATTGGTCGGGTAACCGACCAGGCAACCGGCGATCCAATGCCTGGTGTAAATGTCATATTACCTGGGACTTATCACGGCGCCGCTGCAGATCTGGATGGTCGGTATGCAATTCGTGGAATAACCGCAGGAGAATACACTGTTCGGTTTCAATTTATTGGGTATACTACTGTTGTTGTTACAGGGGTAAAAATCACGGTAGGACTTTCTGCCGAGCTTGATGCTGCACTGGATCAAACGGTTTTGGCAGCCGGACAGGAGGTTGTAGTTATTGGTAAAAAACCTCTCTTTGACATTGAAGAAACGGCTAGCAGACGGGCTATATCTGCGGATGAAATAGCAAATTCTGCTGTTGAGAATACACAGGATATAGTGAGTAATCAGGTGGGTGTTGTACAGACTGATGACGAAATTCACATAAGAGGAGGCAGGTCGTACGAAAATGCCTACCTTTTGGATGGTATATCAGTTCAGGATCCATTATCGGGAACGGGATTCGGATTACAGCTAAGCGCAAGCGCAATCGAAGAAGTTGAAATAATAACCGGTGGCTTTACCGCTGAGTTCGGTCAGGCGATGTCAGGCATTATAAACGTGAAAACCAAGGAAGGATCAAACATTTTTCACGGCTCAGCGTCCTACGAAACCGACGATTTTGGGGTTTATGATCGGGAATCGGCGACAAATTTTAACACTGACATCGTGGATTTCAGCCTGGACGGACCGGATCCGATCTTCGGAGTACTCTTTCCAAAAATGGGATTTGATCTAAAGGGCACGCAAACGTTTTTTGCTAATATCCACATGTTTGTATCGGACGCATATACTAAAATAGCGGCTGATACTTTATTTTCTTCCACGTTTAATGGTAGAGATTTTGCACCACGGCAAGAAAATAATTGGTCCGCCTTGATAAAATATACATGGAGCATAACGCCTAAGCACAAGCTGCAATTTTCATATAATTCTTCAGTAGGCATAAATCAAAATACACAAAGTCTTCAGACTACGCTCGAAAATGTTATTCCGGGACCGGGATATCCATTTCGGTATCAGGAAAATTTAGGTAATTTTAACACATTTACTGCATTGAGCCGCCAAACAAATTTGGCATGGACACATACATTAGGCGCAAGAACCTTTTACGAAGTGAAATTCAGCAATTTTTATTCTAATCTACGCAGTGAGGTGGATGGGAAATTATGGAATGAATTTACAGAACCTCAAGATATAGTCACTTTTCCTGTAACATATCTTGATACTGATACGGATGAAGAAGTTTTGGTATTCCCCGGTGATGGTTTTTTTGATTTTGGAAATGGAGATACCTGGCATGATCATTGGGTTGATGATTGGACCCTGAAAGCTGATGTCACCCACAAAAAAAATGAACATCATGATATTAAAGCAGGATTGACGGCTTCGTATCAGGAAATGCAGCTATTTGATATATTTAATCCATGGTTCGGACCATTGGGTTTGAATAACGATTTTTATAGAGTATACCCAATTTTGGGGGATTTTTACCTTCAGGATAAAATTGTATTTGAGGGATTAGTCGCAAATGTGGGTTTACGTTTTGATTATTGGCTTCCGGGAGAATTTGTTGAAAACGCCATAAACGACACAAACATAACAACCATTTCCCAGCTTACCCGTGATGAATTCAGGGAAGATACGTTTGGACTTTTTGGACGACGTGTGAAAGGAAGAATAAGTCCGAGAATAGGAATTTCTCATCCTATCTCAGACAGTCATTATAAATTGAAACTCCGTCAACTGTTTTA
>CBDUTM010000094.1:0-6376 GCA_965369985.1 uncultured bacterium
GTTCTCGTGGACTCAAAAACCGATGAATCGGTCTGGGAAGATTACCAGCGACACGACACCAAACAACCGGAGAAAGTGCTTGAATTCTTAAAGAGAATTGAAGAAGAGATCGACGGGTTTAAAGCCGAAGATACAAGGGCTTTCATTACAGGTAGCGGTGGTAGCGGTATTGCTCCTCGTATTGGGGCGAAATTTGTTCAGGAAGTTAATGCTGTGTGTTTAGCAGTGGAAAAACTCTATCCTGAAACCGGATCTGTAATTGAGTTGGGCGGACAGGACGCAAAAATAATCATCTTCAAGGAAGACCCGGAAACCGGTCGAAAGAAGAAGATTCCCAGTATGAATGACAAATGCGCCGGTGGTACTGGTGCCGTTATTGATAAAATAAACGCCAAACTCATGATTCCAACAGAAGAGCTTTGCGAACAGGCATATGAAGGAGTCAAACTGCACCAAGTGGCTGGAAAGTGCGGAGTATTTGCCGAAACGGATATTAACTCTCTCCAAAAACAGGGAATTCCGAATAATGAATTAATGGCAAGCCTTTTTGACGCTATCATCGGACAAAATCTTTCGGTTTTGACGAGGGGTCATACCTTGAGACCTCAGGTACTCCTTCTCGGAGGACCAAATACATACATCAGAGGGATGCGAGAGGCGTGGCAGGCTAATATTCCTATAATATGGGAAGAGCGCGATTTTCCATTACCGGAGGGTGTGGATCCAAAGGATCTAATAATCGTTCCCGATAAGGCTCAATATTTTGCTGCACTCGGCTCAGTTGAATACGGTAAAGATGAAGATGAGGATATAGGTCAGTATGCAGGCTATGGTGCTTTAGAAGAGTATCTATCCGGCGGGAGGGACAAGTCTAAAAGAGGTTCTGAATTCGGATTAAGTAAAACTGACAAGGAACTCCAGGAATTCTTGAAAAAATATACTAAAACGCCATTTATTCCTGCCACTTTTGTTAAGGGTCAAGTCGTGGAAGGCTTTATCGGTCTTGATGGCGGCTCCACGTCCACTAAAGCAGTATTACTCGATAAGAAGAAAAAAATTCTTATAAAATCTTACATGCTTTCCAAAGGTAACCCTATTGAGGATACTCAGGAAGTAATTGCCAAGGTTCGGGAACAGGTGGAATTACAGGGTGCAACATTAGAGATACTTGGCTTAGGGACCACAGGCTACGCTAAAGATATTCTGAAGGATGTTCTAGGAGCGGATGCGGCTATCGTGGAAACAGTAGCACATACCGAATCGGCACTCCATTTTTACGATGATGTTGATGTGATTTGCGATGTCGGTGGTCAAGATATCAAGATAATGATAATGAAAGATGGAAGAGTCAAAGATTTCAAGCTCAATACTCAATGTTCGGCAGGTAACGGATATTTCCTGCAGAGCACTGCCAGTGATTTCAATGTTGACGTCGTCGATTATGCAGATACCGCATTCGGGGCTAAAACAATGCCTCAATTCGGTTACGGATGTGCTGTGTTCATGCAGTCTGATATCGTTGATTTCCAACGACAAGGTTGGAAACCTGAAGAGATAATGGCGGGCTTAGCTAATGTTCTTCCAAAGAATATCTGGCTCTACGTATCTCAAATTCCCAATCTAACCAAATTGGGTAAAAAGTTTGTCCTTCAGGGCGGAACTCAACACAACCTCGCGGCTGTGAAATCTCAAGTCGATTTCATCGAAAAGCGCTTTCATGACAAGGGAGAAGTTCCTGAGGTCATAGTACATGAACATTGCGGCGAGTCCGGTGCGATCGGGGCAGCTATAGAAGCTGTCCGGCTCTGGAATAATGGTCGGGAGACGACATATATCGGAATGGATGAGACTGATAATATTATTTACAAAACTACAACGAATGAAGATACGCGATGCTATTTTTGTAAAAATAAATGTCTTCGTACGTTCATTGATGTAAAAATAAATGATGCGTCCGATAATTCGATAAAAGATTTCACGATGAAGAGCGGCGCGCAAGCGCCTCAAACTAATCGGCTGATCTCTAATGATGTAGTTGAAGATTACAAATCAAAAGTACCTTTGGAAAAGGGCTCAAAACGCTTGATCGTTGGTAATTCATGCGAAAGAGGATTAGTTGAAGATGTAGAGGCTATGAAGGTCATCAAGAAGAAGATGGACGCTACTCTTTCAGCCAGTCCGAACTTGGCTGAAGAAAGCGCGAAAGAGGTCTTCCGGTTCTCAAACCCTGAACCATACATCGAACAAGAACCGAAGATCAGATTGACAAAAAAATCAAGAGCACGAGCGAAGCTTGTAGAAAATAGAGGAAACCTTAGAATTGGAATTCCTCGACTTCTAAATATGTATTCGATGAACCCGTTATTTACCGGGTACTTCCAATCTCTTGGAATACCGGCTAAAAACATAGTGTATTCAGATTTTTCGTCGGAAAAATTGTATAAAGAAGGAGCGAAAAGAGGCGCAATAGATCCGTGTTTCCCAAGTAAACTCGGAATACCTCATATTCATAACCTTATTTATAAAAAACATCCTAAGAAGCCGTTAGATATCATCTTTTTTCCGATGATAGACGATCTTCCCTCGGAGTTGGTAAACACTCAGTCATGTAGGGCATGCCCCACAGTAGTTACAACTCCTGAAGCCGTTAAAGCCGCTTTCATTAAGGAAGGAGATATATTTAAGGCAAAGGGAATAAGATTCATGGATACTTTCGTGAATACGAATCATGAACCTTTATTCGAAAAGCAGATGTTTGAGGAATTCAAGGATCTTTTCGGTCTAACACGCGAGGAAAATAGAATAGCAGTCAGCGCCGGATATAAGGCATTTGCGGACTTTAAGAAACATATGAGAGATAGAGCCCGGGAGCTTCTAGAAAAGCTTGAAAAGGAGAATAAGGTAGGCATTGTTATGCTTGGTCGACCTTATCACAACGATCCCGGAATAAATCATGAAATTCTCGTAGAGTTTCAGAAACTCGGTTATCCGGTATTCACCGAGGACAGTCTTCCGATCGATGAGGATATTCTTGAAAGGTTATTCGGTGACGAGGTAAAAGCGGGTGTCATTTCGCATCCTATGGATGTAGATGACGCATGGCAGAATTCATACAGCGAAAATACCAGTTTTAAGGTGTGGGCAGCAAAATATATTGCTCGTCACCCTAATCTGGTAGCGCTTGAATTATCTAATTTCAAGTGCGGTCATGACGCTCCGATCTATACCGTTATCGAAGAGGTGATTGAAAATTCAGGTACTCCGTACTTTAATTTCAAAGACCTTGACGAGAATAAACCCACCGGATCGATCAAAATTAGAGTGGAGACGATTCATTACTTCCTGACTCGATTTATGGAAGATATGGTTAGGGATACTAAGAAAATGGATTCAATAAACATTTCGCTGGAATCCTATGGTAAAGATCTCCGCGAAATGCTCTATAATAATAAGGTCGAAATGCCGGATGATATGGACGAAGTTTTAGAGACGTTGTCGGAAGAAAGACCTGACATTGCTGTTTATACTTCGTAAGTTGTAGCAGGATTTAGATGAAATGAGCCTACGAGACAGCAAAGTAATGTTCGAGATTTACCGTGAAACAAAATATCATGGTGATTATAGAGCTGTATTTTTTTCTGAGCTGAATGATTACAATAAAGATACGGAAATCAATAAGGCGCTCGCAGGAGAACATTTCATTAGTGGATATATCCTGGAACTCAGGCGGGATAAGGCGCAAAAGATTATCGACAATATTCTCGACTCTTTGAACGATGGAAATGAACTTGCTCCTGAAGCTGCGTTGAAAGAGCTAGAACCCGTTCTGGCATAAAAGATTTATTTAGTACAACATTAGCCGGAACTATAAGTAATTTGGGTAATTAGTATATATTGTTAAATGCGTAGGCGTTTCGCCTAAATAGAATATATTTCATCAAAATTACGGGGAGTAAATGCGGATTAAATATCCTCCGTACTTTTTAATTCTTTCTCTTTATTTCTTAAGCGTTCAATCTATTGGAGCGCAGGTAATAGAAGTAGGAGAAAATCTTTCTTATTCAGTAAGTTGGCTGTCATTTGAAATTGGGGAAATCAATATGACCGTTATAGATTCTATTAATTTTGGAAGGCATAAAATTTATAAAACGCGTTTTATCGCACAGACCACAAAATCACTTCCATATTTTATGGTAAATGATACGTTATATTCAGATATTGATGATTCTATTTATAGTCATCGATTTATTTCTCGTTGGTGGACACGAGATTCGGGACAGAACGAAGAATATGAATTTGACTATGAAAGTAATACATATCATTATTCATCCTGGAATTTGCTCTGGCAAGAAGATACGATCAGGACCACAAAAGCACTAAATTTTGATCGAGTTCAGGATGGTGTTTCCAGTATTTATTATACACGCTCTTTTGCGGGTGTGGATACCATACTAAAGTTTCCTACTGTTATTAAAAATAAGATCAAATGGACACATATTGAAGGCAAATCAAATTCAGAACTCATAAAATTAAATAAAAATAAGGTGAGCGTTGATGCTTACAGAATTGATGGAAAGGCAAAATACGACGGATTCAAGGGATTTAACGGTTCCTGGCGAGCTTGGTTCAGCGTTGATCCTAAACATATATTAGTGTATGCCGAAATTGATGTACTTCTGGGAAGAGTAAAGATCGAATTGAAAAATCATACAAATAATTAATCGGCTCTTAGTGGATTTTTTCGGCAAGAATTGTTAACGTTACAGCTGCAATTATTGTTTTCATTTAAAGGATTTAATTATTTCTAAAATAAGAAAAATATCAATTTCAGTTAAAAGGATATTTTTAACACCAAAGTTCATTCTAATATTCGCCTGTTTTTTAATAATTCTGACGCTCGGTTGTTCAAAGAGATCGTTAGACTCGAACATAAAATTAACTTGGAATCCCATACAGTCTCTTAACGATGATCTCCCCGACGGGATAGAAATATTTGAAGCTGTAGACGAGCAGACCCCATTGAAAGCGTGGTATATGTCTGTATCTGTTCAGGATACGAATATTTCTGCCAGAGTGGTGGCATCTGACGAAATAAGCGGTAGAGAATCGGTTTTGAGTTTTGCGAATGATCTAGGAGCCTGTGTAGTAGTTAATGGGGGATTTTTTCGTATGGATCTTAATCCAACAAAACATGTTGGCTTGCTGAAGGTAAATGGGAAAGTATTAAAACGTGCTACCCCCTCAGTAATACGGGATAGCTTGAGGTTTTATATCTCACGTGGTGCGTTCGGGCTGAACAATGATGGAAAGATGGATATTGCCTGGGTTTCAAGCAGGAATGATTCGCTGTTTGAATGGAAAGAGCCGTTCCGAAACGAACCTCATAAACCGGTGCCAAAACCGGATATTTCTTCCGCAACATTTTGGGAATTCAGTGAAGCGCTTAGTGCAGGCCCCATATTATTCGCTGAGGGAGCATCCCATGTGACGAGCGATGAAGAAGTTTTTTTCGATACATCAATACCGAATGTTCATCCCCGCACAGCAATAGGATACACTTCAGAAGGTGATATGCTGCTACTGATCATTGATGGTCGTCAGAGCGATAGCAGAGGAGTAAACCTGGAAGAACTTGCCCAAATTATGAAAGACATTGGCGCTGTCGAAGCGCTAAACCTTGATGGAGGTGGCTCATCATCTATTTACGCGAATGGCAGATTGTTGAACAAACCGGCGGGCGGGTCTATACAGCGTGAAGTAATGTCGGCGATAGCAATATTTTGTAACTGATTTTCAAAAGTAATAACAACTCTGATGAACTGAAGTTTAATATTATGAAAATAGCTATAAGCGGTGCGTCCGGCTTACTGGGTAGCCAAGTTTCCGAATATTTATTAAAGAAGGGTCATACGGTTTTTCATCTTGTCAGAAAAAAAACAGGTAGCGAGGATGAAATACACTGGAATCCTATCAGCGGATTAATTGAGAAAGAGAAGTTGGAAAATGTAAATGCCGTCATAAATTTTTCAGGCAAGAATATAGGGTTAGGCAGATGGACGTATAAGAGGAAGAAAGTGTTGTTCGACAGCAGAATTGATAGCACCCGACTGCTCTCTGAGACGATTGCAGAGCTGAAAAATCCTCCTCACACATTTCTCTCTTCGAGCGCCTTGGGATATTACGGTGATAGCGGCTCGACTCTGTTAAATGAAGGCGCCGAACCGGGAAAAGGATTCTTATCAGAATTGTGTGTAAAATGGGAAAAAGCGACCGATTCGGCTATGAAAGCGGGTATCAGAGTCATTCAAATGAGAAGTGGGGTTGTTCTATCATCGAAAGGCGGTGCGTTAAAAAAGATGTTACCTGCGTTTTCTAT
>CBDUTM010000095.1:0-6368 GCA_965369985.1 uncultured bacterium
AACCAGGTACTCTTGTATATCATATATCCTTCGAAATCAATTCCATAGATTGGATCCCTTGAACGTTCAGCAATGGAGTCCCAATAAAGAGTTACTTTTTTATCGCCGGCAGCCACGTTTACCAATGGTTTCAGAGGCGGCTGTTTGAAACGGTAGTTGGCGTCATATATATTCTGTACCGTATTTTTATTTCTCAGAATATCGTCCTTATCCTCTCCTAAGACCATCGCAAGAGAAAACCGCTCAGTTTTCCCCGGCTCTAACAGGAAAAAACCGGAGCCGTAAAAGAATTCATAGTTAACCGCTAAAAGTGCCGGTCGGACGAAATGCCCCGGAAAGAGAAGAGGCCACATAAGCTCGTCGTTTGAGAAAATAAGAGAATTCTCGATATGAGAATCCATACTTGTGAGACCTATCTGATCGGATTCGTCAACGTCCGTCTGATCGAAATTCGGTTCTCCGGCAGTTGGGATTCCATCGCCTTCACCCGTGTCTTCTCCGGGATAAAGAGGGTTATCAGGACCTATCCCGTCCTTACCCAAATCGTCGTTTAATGGTTCACCTGCATCTAATATCCCGTTACCGTTAAAATCGCTAAACCCGATCCAATCACCATCTTCATCACCGGACCAGTGCTCTTTCGGCTCTCCGTAAATTCCGATAGGACCGAAAACCAGACTACCGGGTCCGCTGTCGCGGCTCTCATCTAACAATCCATCATCATCATTATCCAATCCATCAGTGGCGACTCCGGGACTCTCTAAGAAGGCAAAACCAAAGTAGCCCACCGGCGACCATCCGCCTGACCCCAAATCGTCTAAATCCCAAGAGAAGGTTATATCTATATTCCCCTCAGAGATAAACTCTGCAAGGTCGTCATTTTCCTCACCCTGTCCTCCCATACGCGCGTCAAAAACCTCTCCGAATACAATTTTATCGTAAGTTGTGCCTGAGACGTTGGTGATGTCATATAACCAAAACATCGCATCCTGGGCTAATGGGTCAGCCCACTGCAAGCCCCTGCCGGAAACTTTTAATCCAAGTCCTTTACGACTTAGATCTGAGGGGTCTGGAATAAATTGAGGAAATTCTGTGTTGAAGTTATCATCCATCACAAAGTAGCTTTCCTGGTCCGCCTGGAAGACATCCCTACCGAAAAAACCGTTCCAAGAACCGGGCCAGCCTGGGTCATCCTGTTCCAGCTTGTCAGGCCATGAGGAAGGCCAGCTCACAGGTAGGTCGCTCATGGCAGGAGATTCCTGTCCTGCATTAAAATAACCCGGTATCGGTTCCCACCCCATCTGCTCCCCGTTGTCCAGGTTTATATCCGTCGCGTCCCAATCGAGACTTGCTTCACTTAAAATATGAAGAGTGTCGCCGAAAGAATCTATCACTTCAGCTATCACTAAAAGGCTATTTTCATCACCGTACTCATGCTGGCTTCCCTTTGGCCACTCCACACGCGGCGGTGGATATCCCCAGCCAGCCCACCCGCTTATATCTCCTTGGTTGAAATAAATTGTAGCGATTAAGTTACCATTGTGCACTCCCATTCTCCGGAAAGTAACATCTCCTTTTTGGTCCTGAGTGAATGCCGTAGCAGATAGTAAAAAGATGACTGAGATAAAAATGATAATCCCTGAGGTCATAACTTTCAGTCCTCTATAATAAGATATAATGTCTCTATGCATAATTAAAATCCTAATCTAAATCCCAGCTGAATTCGCCTCGGCTGCGAAAACATATGAGGTCTGTTCACCCAATCTTCCACTGTTCCAATATCTGTCCATTCGCCCCAGAATTGGGTACGAATCGTGTGACCAGCCCGTCCCGTATCGCTATAGACTGCTATTTCATTTCTTCTGTCAAAAAGATTAAACACTTTTAAGAAAAATGAACTCTGTATTCCCCCTACGACGAAGTCCTTATGAACGTTAAGATCGAATGTGATCTGGGCCGGTCTTCTCTCATTGTTCTCGAAGCGCGTAAACTGTGCGCCTTGTTGTGGAGGTTCAAAAGTGTATGGTAAACCGCTGCCTAATTTTCCGAGAAGACTGGCTCCCCAGCTTTCCCGAAATATTGTGAGATTAGTATTGAAAGTGTGAGTTTGATCCCAATCTAACGGCACTACCCTTATCTCACTTTCCCGTCCACTGACGGCATCAAGAAAAGCGTCACTGGGATCCGACGCATTACCTTCGGCTATCTGGAAAGTATAATCAACTGCAAGAGAAACATGGTTGGATTGTCTCTTATTGAAAGCCACGGTAATACCACGGACGTTGCCCACGTCTCTGTTTACGTATCTGGCGTACAACCGCGTGTCATACATTTCTACTATTTCGGTCCCTAAAAGATTCCTCATATCCTTATAAAAGCCCGTAATATCCACACCCATATTTTCGGTGATTTGTTGCTGAATTCCTAACTCATAATTGATCGTCCGCTGAGACTTTAGCGACGCGTTGCCCATCAGGTTTCCCTCTGCCTCCGGATCCGCGCTGTAGATCCTATCGAAGACTCCTTTACCTTCGTTCTTATTCAAGGGTCCTCGTCTTACTTCGAAATCAGAGTTTTGGTACAGAAATTGAAATGGTGGTACTTGAGAAAAATGTCCATAGGAAAAATGTATCACGCTTCTTTCGGTAATCGGATAAGCAAGTCCTATTCTCGGGCTCAGGCTATATGAAACTTTTGCCTCCTCATATTTGGTTACCCACGCGATGTCTCGTATATCTACGCTGTCAATTATAGTATGTGCGGTGGGGTTGAAATTCCCTTCTGCAATGCGAACAATTGATCCGTCTACATTCGTAACATTATAGAATTTCGCATTATCCGGGTCTCTTTTATCTGACGGGATCCTGCTTGACGGGTCAAAATACTCACCTCTAATTCCGATGTTGATAATCAGATCACTAAACTCCATCTTGTCCTGAAAATACAGGGATGCTTCAAGGGGCGAATGCTCATATTTGTTGAAATTAACGTTCCCAGGTACATCTGTAGCGGCAACCGGCAAAAAGTCTGTACTGGCGCCAATTATCACTTTATATTCTTCAAATTTTAGATTATGGCTTCTAATCTCAAGACCGGATTTTATCTGATGATTATTTGTCATCTGACTGGTTATATCGAATTTCCCGCTCTTGCTGGTCGTGTTTCTATCCAAATGCCAGAGTTTTGTTCCGCCGTCGTAAAGGCGTCCTCTGAAGGCTTCCACATCTATATAATTCGGATCAAGCGCATCTTTAGAGTCATCGAATACACCTCTCTTAAAGTCAGTATTATTAAGAGATAGTTTGATAGTATAAAATGTTCGGGAAGATAACGTATGGTTCAGAGCCACTATTTGCGTGATCCCCTCTTTATTCTGCTTATAATCGCCATCGGGATTAAATTTGAACAGGTGGTCATACACCCGGTTATCTAATTTATTCCAGAACGTAGAATATGAAACTTTTATCCTATATGAAGGACTAAAAGTAAGTTTTCCCTGAGCAGATTTCTTCAAAAAAGAATTCATAGGAACAAACGCACCGTCGCCATCTTCAACTGTCCAAGTAGGGCCGGCTGAGTTTGATTGGTCAAGAAGACCGGGAGTTACCAGTCTTTGACCATAAAGCCATCCTTCGTTTTTAAAGCGTCTCCCAGATGTGAAAAAAGACCATTTGTCTCCAAGACCGGGAACTGGTCCGCCGAGAGTAACTTGCAAATTTGTCAAACCGTTAGCGTTTAAATCATCTATATTTGGAAATAATTTATCATCAGAGCTAATATAATCACCTAAAAAACCGGAAATATTTCCTGAGAATTTTCTTCCGCCATCTTTAGTCACGATATCAACTACACCTGACATGGCACGCCCATATTCCGCATTAAAAGTTCCACTTATAACCTGAAGTTCCTGTATTGCCTCATTTTCAACCTCCACCCCAATCTCATTTGAGTAGGGGTCATTTACAGGTATTCCGTCTATAAGGTAGGTTATTTCGCTTGCCCTACCCCCACGGATATGAATTTTATTATCACTCCCCCTTATTATTCCCGCCTGTAATTCGAGAACTTCGTCAAAACTCTCTACAGGCATCTGAGAAATTGTTTCGGCCCCGATGACCGCTCTCGTAGAAGTAAGGTCCATTTTTATGATAGACGCAGACGCAATGATTTCAACACCGCCGAGTTCCACGACGCTTATGGTAAGCTCAAAATCAATACGTGTTGTAAAATCAACTGATACTTTGACTTCAGTAACGATTGTCGGGGTAAATCCGATCATTCTCGCTTTTATTGAATAGGTACCCGGGGATATGTTCAAGATGAAATATCTTCCGTCTGTATCCGTCGCTGCTCCAAATCTTGTACCTTCTAAAATAACATTTGAACCGACGAGAGGTTCACCAGTCGCTTTATCGATGACGCGACCGGTAATCTTTCCCGTTGTGCCCCCGAAGGCTGTGGAAAACCCGAAAATAGTTATAAAGAAAAACGTACTAAGAATATTAGATATTTTGCATTTGCCTGAGAAATAGAAATTAAATTGTTTAGGCATTACTCTCTACACATATTAAAATAATCTCGGAAGTATATTGTGATAGTGTATTGCGAGTGTGGGTTCTTGATGAATTATGCGACATTTTAATGTAGTCAAATCCAATTGGAATCACTGTAATTAACTGTCCTTCATTCATTAAGCCACATAAACTCCCTCAACAGACTCCCGGAATAACAATATTCTTATCTGAATGGTGGATGGTATTATGCCCGCAAGGTATAGGGACTTAATATAATTGTCAAGTAATTTCTCCGTGAAATAATTTAAATTTCCTTCATTAATAATCACCGAAGACAACTCCCGCCTCGAAATTACGTTATTGTCAATCGGTATTTTCGGCTTCAATTCAGGGGTAAAGAAAATACATTCAGGCTGTCATCCCCGGAAACGAATTCGATCAATAAATGTGGCAAACTATTTAAAAAAAGACAAATATATTAAAAATCCGAGACTAAGCATTTGGACAATAGTCCTTACAGCCTCCATAAAATGGTTATGCTTGTCCAAAAACTTTTCTAATCTATTTCTTGCCGCTGCTACCATAGCCGTGAATCTCGCAACTATATCTCCTTCGCTTTAAACATAACTAGTTTTGCAAATAATATTAAGTACTAAATAAACTTTTAATGAGTACAAAACAATTTCAAGTTCTTTTCCTCAGAATCTGCAGCTCTGATTTCAGGCTTGCTACGAATTTTATAATTCATAAGTGCAGAAGATACTTCTTTGCTTACAATCCTGCAAGACAAATGATGACCTATTTAGTCTTTATTTTGTGTTTTGATACACCTCCTAAATAACACTTAAAACGTGTTGCAAAAACATTCTCAGTGAGTGGTTACGGTTAAACTATATAATATCTTAATTCATAGCATATTACAAATAATATACTCCAACCAACGGATTAAGAGTTCTCTGCCATCTTTTAAATACCATACGGTACAGATTTGTGACCCAGTAGTGAAAAGTTCTTTTCCCGCATTGTCTACTGGAGGAATTTTTTACTCTGATATTTATAACGCTATTTCATTAGTATTTCAGATTAGCTCTTGTGAAGTCGTATTTTATACATTATTTTTTTCACCCGGTTTTTAAAGGAATATTTAGCAAATGACTACGAATAATTCATTTTACCCTTTATGGGCACCTGAGAAATTCCACGATGCGTGTGGTACCGGTTTTATAACTGAAATTTCCGGCGTTCAAAGCCGCCGAGTTATTGATTTCGCACTCAAATCATTAGAAAAATTAACTCACCGCGGCGCTCAGAATGCCGATTCAAAAACAGGTGACGGAAGCGGTATTCTTACAGATATCCCCGTAGAGTTTTTTCGGAATATTCTGAAAAATGATCTCGGGCACAAGATTACTTCTAATAGAACCATGGCGGTCGGTATGATATTTACTACTAAAAATGATCGGTCGATGTTTATTAAGATAATTAAATCCAAGTCCAAAAAATACGGACTTGAATATTTGGGTCTGAGAGAAGTTCCGATCAATAAGGATGCTTTAGGAAATTTTGCGCGAAAGACATGCCCGCTCATCATCCAGCTGTTTTTCTCCTGTCCTGAAAATCCTCAGTTAAAAGTTGAATCCCTGCTCTATCTTATGCGAAAATCTATCGAAAAGAAGATCGCTCGTAAAGGTGGTTCCTCTTATATCTGTTCGCTTTCATCCAAGACCATAGTTTATAAAGGACTGCTATCTGCTCACCAGCTCCGCAGATTTTATGACGACCTTGAAGATCCTGAATATGTCGTGAAAGTAGCTCTCTTCCATGAGCGTTACTCGACGAATACAATCTCAAACT
>CBDUTM010000096.1:0-6368 GCA_965369985.1 uncultured bacterium
ACACACTGTTTGCCGGATTCAAGGGTGGTAAGGGTGTCGGCACCGCGGCCGGTATGCTCCTTGCCGTTTATCCGATTGCTCTATTGTTTTGTTTTGCGGTATTTGCTATCACTGTTGGGACAACAAAATATGTTTCACTCGCTTCCATGCTTGGAGCTCTGACACTGCCTATCAGCTTATACATTCGTGAACAATTGTTTGGAGGAGAAATTGAACTTGCGCGCTACGTTTTCGCTATTCTTATCGTGGTGTTAATCGTCTATACGCATCGGAGTAATATTCAACGATTGTTGAAGGGTGAAGAAAATAAATTCAGCACTCATAAAGCGAGTTAATTGTCATTCTCTTTTTTTCCGGCGAATAATTTTAATCCCGCTTTATTCCATATAACTTCAAAACCTTCTATAGATAATCCTTTTCTATCTGTCATAATACCTATTACTACAGTCTGCCCGGAATTGACAAATCGGGGTAAGGTTCCTCCGACATTAAACACATGCGCTAAATATCGCTGAGTAAAGGTGTAGTAATAGTACTTATCAGTTTTGTAATCAAACTCTACGGTTTTTCCTGATTCATTGATAATATAAATTACATATCTGTCGCCGGGGAGAGCAAAACCCCCTCCTGTTCTTAATTCTATATAGAGTTTTATCCCTTCGTCGTCGACTTCGAAAGCAGCATTTTCATATGCCTTTGGGATAAGAGAACTCCCACATCCGGTAAAAATGAACAGCAAACATAACAGCGGTAATATTTTAATTAGATTATTTTGCCCGATCAGCAACACATTCATCACATTGACATAATGCTCTTAATAGATCATAAGAGAATATTCCCGAATCATGCCGATCTGCCCATACAGCCTGAAGAGCATAATTTCCTACCTGACTGATTCCGGTCAATTCAAACGCATTTGCCGGAAGATCGCTTGTGTCTATCGTAGGAGCAGTTTTCCCCCATAAATGCGCCTCCCCCTTGCATGCTGCGCATGGACACGCAGTGCGAAGAGTAACAAAATCTATATATGTTTCATGATCATCTGACCAATTAATTGCCAGATCATTAGGCAGAATTTCAACATTTATCGGTTCCATCTTATTTCCCTTTCTTTAAGACAATTATTCGGAATTATTTACCATGAATAGGCGCCCGGTGCGCTACCGCCCGGACCTGGCCAGATCTCATCCAATTTTTTAAGAGATTCATCACTCAACTTAATTTCAATAGATTTCGTTATTCCGGTTAACTGTTCCATATTCCTTGGGCCGATTATAGGAGCCGTAACTGCGTCGTTGTGCAATAGCCAGGAAATAGCAACATCGGCTGGCGATTCACCCAATTCTTTGCAAAATGCATAGTAATCTTCTATATTTTTCTTTAATAATTTTATCTTTGAAATGGACATATCTTCGGAAGTTCGTGATTTTTTGTCCGCGTCAAACGCGTGACCACCCAACAATCCTCCATCAAGCGGACTCCAGGGGATTATTCCGATCCCATGATCTTCAGCAGATGGAAGTACTTCAAGCTCCGGCAACCGGCAGCTTAAGGAATATTTATGTTGCTCAGAAACGATTCCCATAAAATTTCGTTGAGAAGCGGCAGACTGCGCTTTCGCAAGATCCCATCCGGCAAAATTACTGCTTCCTACATATAGCACCTTTCCATCTTTTACAAGCTGCTCCATTGCTTCCCACAGTTCTTCATATGGTGTAGTACGTTCCACATGATGCATCTGATATAAGTCGATTCTATCTGTTTTTAGCCGTTGGAGGCTATCCTCACAGGCGCGAATAATATGATATTTCGATAATCCCCTCTCATTAGGATTTTTCCCCATCTCTCCATAGACTTTTGTGGCAAGGACGATCTTCTCTCTTCTGCCATCACCTTTCGATATCCAGCTTCCTACTATCTTCTCTGTAATTCCTTCGCCTACTTTCCAACCGTAAACATTTGCGGTGTCGAAAAAGTTTATTCCTATCTCTAAAGCTTTATCCATGATCTCATGGGATTCATTTTCATCTGCGAATGGACCGAAATTCATAGTACCGAGACAAAGTTTTGAAACTTTAAGACCACTTCTTCCTAAATTGCTATATTCCATTATTTATCCTTTTTCATTTGCTATAAACTATTTAATCCCGGTAATAAATGCTGATGTCATTGGTACCTCAGGTTCTATTTTGGTTATATCGCCGAACCCGACATCAGACATCAAAGACCTGACTTCACTTTCGCTGTAGCATCTTCCGCCGTTTGTGAGTCGCATTTGGACAGAAAAAAGTGAGCCGTCCACCGGTAATGTTTTATCTTCGTTCAATATATGATCTTTAATAATAAGGATTCCGCCTTGATCAAGTCCATCATATATTTTTCCGATCAATTTTAAATTATCACCATAGCTCTCTTGATGAATGATATTAAAAAGAAGCGCACAATCATATGACGAAGGAAAATCGTCAACATTATAATCGCCTTCAAAATATTTGATCCTTGCAGAAAATGGATATTCAGTTCCGATTTTCCTTGTTATATCGATAGTATTCGGTAGATCGAAAAGGAAAATATTCAAGTTTGAATACTTTTTTGCCAGCTCAAAAGAATAAGTGCCGGGTCCGCATGCGATATCAAGGAGATTATTCCGTTTTGACAGATCGATAAGAAGAGAAGTTGTCTCTGCATCTCCTCTTGAAAGAGCAAAATTATGCATTCCCCTTATGAAATACTCCCATTCTTTATCGTGCTGTTTTTCGATGTAAGGCTTTGATTTTGGCACTCCTTCCCTTATTGACGCAGTCAACCCTCCCCATGCATCCCAGGAATTACCTGTAAAAAGTATTATATCACCAATATAGGAAGCTGAAGATTTTAGGAGATATTTATCGGTAGCATCAGTGATTTTGTAATGGTCATTATTTTTATCAAGAAGATTCATCGATACAAGGGAGTTAAGAATTGTCTCGGTAAACCGGGGATCAGAACCGCATTCGGCAGCAACCTTTTCAGCTTTAATAGAATTAACATTTATTTTTTCAAAAATGCCCAATTCTATCGCCGTAAATAAAATCCTCGTTTTTTGATAGCCGTCAACTACGCTTAATAGATCACTAATATCCAATGAATTTACCTTAAAATTATGAAGCAAACTTAATGAATAGGGAATGAAGATTCAATATAGCATAAATAAATGGCGGTGGCTTCTTTCGAAACCACCGCATTTTTTTCGGTAGGTGTTTTCTGTAGGTGTTAGGTGAAGTCTTACGTTATCTTAAATACGCCTCATACGTGTTTTCGTCTTTTTTCAATATCTTTATCATCACACTATTATAGACGGAAAAACGCTGATAAAGTTTCATAATTTAGCCAATTAGTTCGGTTGATTTCTCATCTAATCCCAGCAAATATCTAACATCTTTTTCAACTACCTTATCCTTCTCATGATAAACGCCCAAAAACTTTTTAAATATCTTCCCTTCTCTTGTGATAAGAAAGTTAGTCGGAAACCCATATATGCCGCCAAATGCATCCATCACTTCGTCGTTTCCAAAAAGAACATGATAGTCCATCTTCAACTTATCAATTGTAGGTTGTATATCTTCCTGACTACCTGATTGAACTGTAATTCCCACGACTTCAAATCCGTCATCTTTATATTTGTGACCCATTTCCACCATTGATGGAATTTCAAAAAGACAGGGTCCACACCATGTTGCCCAAAAATCTACGAAAACCACCTTGCCTTCCAATGATTTGGAATCAAAAGGTGAGCCGTCAAGATATGAAAGTTCAAAAGAAGGCATATCCTTAAGGTCAGAACTCTCAAGAGAGATGACTTCCGCTTTGATTTTGCTTTTATTATCGTTTGAGGAACACGATACAAAGGCAAAAACGGTTAACGTAATCATCGCCATTATTTTTATTCTATTCAATCTATAACTCCATTACTCCGATTATCGAAGTATAACTTATGCTATTTATTTCAGCGTTAATATGTGGAATTTTCATACTAATTGATGTATGGTATATTACTATTTATATAAACTAACTTTCTTTTTTGCTTTTCTCAGCAGCATCTGTAATTTGACTAAACGCTTTTAAAAATTCTATCGGCAAAGGAAATACCAAAGTAGAATTATTCTCGGCGGCTACTTCAGTCAAAGTTTGAAGATATCGAAGTTGGAGCGCTGCCGGTTGTCTGCCTATTATTTCTGCAGCTTTAGCAAGTTTTTCGGATGCTTGATATTCACCTTCCGCATGAATGATCTTTGCCCGTCTCTCCCTTTCAGCTTCTGCCTGCTTTGCCATTGCACGTTGCATTTCTTGCGGAAGATCAACATGCTTCAGCTCCACCAGACTTACTTTTACACCCCAGGGATCGGTTTGCTCATCAACTATTCGTTGGAGTTGTTCGTTAATTTCTTCTCTTTTGGAAAGCAGTTCATCCAGTTCTACCTGCCCGAGAATACTTCTTAAGGTAGTCTGCGCCAGCTGCCCTGTTGCAAATAGAAAGTCTTCTACATTTATGATAGCCTTTACAGGATCAACGACCCTGAAGTATAGAACAGCATTTACTTTTACCGAAACGTTATCCTTGGTTATAATATCTTGAGTCGGAATATCCAATGTTATAACCCGAAGGCTTATTTTAACCATTTTATCAATTATCGGGATCAGGATTATTAATCCGGGTCCTTTTGCTCCAATTGATTTTCCAAGCCTGAAGATAACGCCTCTGTCATATTCTCTGACGACTTTTAACGCGCTTGTTAGAAATAGTATCCCTAAAATTACCAATAGTACTAATTGAGCTGTCATTATTACCTCATTTTTTTGATTTTAATATTTTTAATTTCAAACCGGAAACTGAAACAACTTCCACGGATTCACCTGCGCTGATCGGTTCATCACTGTATGCATTCCAGATCTCACCTTGAATATTCACCTTGCCCTGATTTTCAATATCTGTGCGAGCTGTTCCGACTTCTCCCACGAGTCCTTCCATCCCTGTTATCGGTTTCAGTTGGAGAGCCTTATAATAAAGATACATCGAAATTACGAAAAACGCCGCTGTCATAAGAACCACAGGGATAATTACCGACAGGCTAACTTGAAGAGCCGGGATCGGTGAATCGATCAGCATAATTGAACCAAGAACCATAGCTACTACACCACCTATCGTCAAACCGCCGTAGCTTATTACCTTTACTTCAAGTATAAAGAGTATCATCGCAAATATGATCAGAGCGACGCCCGCCCAATTAATCGGAAGGGTTTGGAAACTGAATAAAGCTAAAATAATGAAAATTCCACCCAGAATACCCGGAGCCAGAGCTCCCGGGTTGGATAATTCAAAAAATATACCGTAAAAACCCAGCATCATGAATATATATGCGATGTTCGGGTCAGATAATTTAAGCAGAAAATTATAACGGAAGTTCATTTCCTTTCGAACAATGACCGTGTGTTCAAAATCCAAAATAACTTCCTTGTCGTTAATACTGACTGTATCGCCGTTCAACAAAATTAGTAGACTATCGATATTCGGAGCTATATAATCGATCACGTCAAGTTCTAATGCCACTTTTTCAGTTATAGAAACGCTTTCAAGAACTGCCTTTGCAGCCCAATCAGCATTTCGATTCCGTTTTTCAGCAATTGCCTGAATTTGCGCTACCGCATCATTGGTAACTTTCTCCCACATGACGCTTCCGGAATCCGGGGATGAGCCTCCTATACCTACAGGATGTGCCGCACCAATATTTGTCCCGTTATCCATTACAGCAATATGCGCAGCCATGGTTATGAAAACTCCTGCCGAGGCTGCGCGGGAGCCTGACGGACTGACATATACTATTATAGGCAACTTAGCCTCAAGTTCTGCTTTAACTATCTGCCTCATAGATTGCATCAATCCACCGGGAGTATCAAGTTCAATGATCAGTGCAACCGCTCCGGCATCTATCGCTTCGATAATAGATTGATCAATGTAATCTGCGGAAACCGGATTGATGATCGCTTCAACCGTTATAATATGAATTTCTGCAGTTTTCTCAGATTCTGTCTGAGAAGCTGACAATACCGTTAGGTCGATCAGTGAGAGAATGAAAATGAGTCTGATAAATATAGTAAATAACATGGAAATTCGTAATCCTTATATATAAATAATTACGTCTCTATTGGATTAGAAAGCAAGAACAATCGGATTTCCGCCGATTATAATATCGAAATGTCTGAGTTAGGGAGCGAAGAGTTCAGATATTTCATCGGCAAATAAGAGACCCTTTTCTGTTAAAGCTAAGCGATCATTATCCCACGTTATCAATTCTTTATTTTGCGATACGCTTAATCCCTCTATTTTTTCT
>CBDUTM010000097.1:0-6334 GCA_965369985.1 uncultured bacterium
ATATGATAGGTCTAAAGGATTATCTAATACAGGCCGCGATTCGTCTAAAACTGTCACTTTTACTTCATTTGATGCTGAATTACCAGATATGTCATAAACCGTGAGAATGAATGTGTAGATTCCTTTATCCAAGTCATTGATATCAACGCTTGTATCAGCAACAGAAATTATATTAATCGCCTGGGTAAAATTAGGGGCCTTTGCAAGAACCACTTCATAGTTAATCGCACCTTCTAAAGAATGCCAATTAAGAGTGATATTGGAGGCATCAGAGAATAATGTCGAATCTTCCGGATTTGAGAGAACCGGAGATATAGCAGATTGTTCTGATACAAACACCGAGACAGAATCAAATTCACTCGAATTCCCTTCTTCATCTGTCGCCCTTGCAAATATTTTATGTTCTGAACTATCTGCCCAAAAAGAGACATTCCAGTAATATTCATAAGGCCAGATCTTGTCAGATCCTAGGAGTACATGATCAACATAAAAGTCAACTCCTTCAATGGATTCATTATCCGTGGCTGATACTTTTATAGTTATTGATTCGGTGATATTCGCCATATCTAGTGGAAAGCTAATCGCCACATCAGGTGGTATTTCGTCACGACTACAGCTAGATTGTAAAGTTGAAATAATTAATACTAAAAATATGTTTATGATTAGTATTTTCGCTCTCATATTTGATCCTCCAAAACAAAGCCTATTTTACATTGATAGTAAAATAGAAAAGAACACTTGCGGAGGGCGAGGGATTCCCTGCCTCACCGACTACGCCGTTCAGTCGGGCAGGGAACCCTATGGGTGTTCTCATACCTCCCCTCCTTGCGGAGGGCGAGGGATTCGAACCCCCATTCCCTTACGGGAAACGGTTTTCAAGACCGCCGCATTACCATTCTGACCAGCCCTCCAAGGCAATAAATCTAATATATATTGAATCAGATGCAAGCAGCTTACGACTATGGACAAGATTGCTTCGTCACTACGTTTCTCGCAATGACGGTTTAAATGCAAATAACTTGCATTTGAAATCAGGTTAAACGAGACTAATAAACATTTTCCCGGGGAGTTGCCGAACTAGCGAACGCAATTCCAACCCTAACAGCGTTCCCAGCGCTTGAGAGGTCGCCACAGAACATCGCTTTGCTATCTCGTCGATATAAAGCGGTTCGCTGTTCAATTCTTCCATTATAGTCTGTTCATCAGGAGAAAAGTCAAAGACCAACTTCGTTTGTTTAGGTTTTCGCCCTCTCTCGACTATGGATTCCAGTTCGGAAAGAATATCTTCCGCTGTGGTGACCAATTTCGCTCCGCTGCGTATCAGCCGATGCGGTCCCCTGCTCATTTTAGAATTCGCATTACCGGGTAACGCAAACACCTCCCGGTTTTGATCCACAGCATAATATGCTGTGATGAGCGCGCCACTTTTTACATCTCCCTCTATCACCAGAGTACCGAGACTCAATCCACTGATAATACGATTACGCTGCGGGAAATTCCCTCTGTCGGGAGCTGTGTTCATTGGAAACTCGCTGATGAGAGCGCCTTTTTCAGACAAACTTTTCGCCAAGCCTGTGTTTTCCTGGGGATATATCCTGTCCAATCCCGAGCCGAGTACGCCGATACTTCTCCCTCCTATAGCGAGAGCGGCTTTGTGCGCGACGCTGTCAACTCCCGAGGCAAGACCGCTCACGATGGTCAGCCCTTCTCGCGCAAGCTCGGTGACGAGATTCTCGGTCATCAATTTGCCGTACGAAGTAACTCCCCTCGTTCCAACGACCGCGAGAGCGTAATCATCTTCGTCTGTCAGCTCACCCCTGATAAAGTAAAACGGCGGCGGGTCGAAAATGGCTTTAAGCCGCTGCGGATATTCATCATCCCAATAGGAAACCAGCTTGCAGCCTGTTCGTTCGATAGCCTTTAATTGAGACGATATAAATTCGCTGCTGTCGGCTGATATAATCGCCGAAGCTCTATCTTTATTGATCCTTTTTATCACACATAGTTCACCCGCCGGGCGGCGAAACACTTCACCGGGAGAGCCGAACTCTTCCACGAACGAAATGAATGTCGCCGGACCTACATTAGGAGCATTGTAAAGCCTCAGTAGGTCTTCAATCGGAAAGTTCTTTGAGCTCATCCCATAATCCGTATAATAATAATTTTACTCCTTCACCGCTTACGGCAGAGATCATAAACGGTTTTTTATCTCCGATCTGCGAGTCTGAAATCCGATCAGATTCCTCGAGCGCATCTATCTTATTCAATGCCACAAGATACGGCTTACCCGAAAGATCGACCTTATATGATGACAACTCATGCTTCAACTTTCGAAATGTCTCATCGGGAGATTCTTCCAGATAATCTATCAGATATAATATGATCTTCGTTCGTTCGATATGTTTAAGGAAGCGGTCACCCAGTCCTTTGCCTTTGTGCGCGCCCTCTATCAAGCCTGGTATATCAGCGACCAGGAAACTTTTATAGTCTTCAATACTGACTATACCAAGGTTCGGCTCAAGGGTTGTGAACGGATAATCGGCTATCTTAGGTCTGGCGGCGCTTATACGTGACAGCAGTGTAGATTTTCCTGCATTCGGATAGCCTACTATTCCCACATCAGCCAGCAACTTTAGTTCCAGCTCCAGCGTTACCTCTTCCCCTTTAGTTCCCAGATCAGATTCATCGGGATTTTGAAAAGTTGACGTAACGAATGAGGCATTTCCTTTTCCTCCTCTGCCGCCTTTCGCCACTACGACGCTTTCGTCCTGTTCGGTAAGGTCTGCTATCAGTTCCCCTGTGTTTGCATTCTTTATCAATGTACCGGGCGGCACTCTGATTATCACCGGCTCGCCTCTTCTGCCCGTCTTGTTCGCGCCGGAACCGTGCATTCCTCTCTTTCCTTTGTAGCTTTTCCGATACTTTACGTCCTGAAGCGTAGAAAGATTAGAATCAGTTTCAGCGATTATGCTTCCGCCATCGCCGCCGTTTCCTCCATCAGGACCACCTTTCGGAACGTGTTTTTCCCTCCGGAAGCTAATTATCCCGTTGCCGCCATTTCCGGCTTTAACTTTTAATACGGCGTAATCAACAAACAATTATAGTCCTACTCAGAGATTTTCCGCTATTGCCTCTGCGAACTCCGATGTGCCTAATTTTGTAGCGCCTTCCATCTGTCGCTCAAGGTCATAAGTAACTCTTTTTTGCTGAATGGTTTTTTCCAATGCCGACTCTATGAGAGCTGCGGATTCGAACCAACCGAGATATTTGAGCATCATAACTCCCGAAAGGATCAGTGAACCGGGATTCACCATATTCTTATCAGCATATTTGGGAGCCGTTCCGTGTGTGGCTTCGAATAATCCGATCTCGTCCCCAATATTCGCTCCCGGCGCCATTCCGAGACCGCCAACTTGAGCGGCACAAGCATCGGAGAGATAATCGCCGTTAAGATTTGGCATAGCCGCTACCTGATAATCCTCCGTGCGTGTAAGTATCTGTTGGAACATACTGTCGGCTATCCTGTCGTTTACGAGTATCTTTCCGTCCGGTAATTCTCCGTTATGGTTATCCCAAAGATCCTTCTCCGACACTGTTTGTGCACCGAATTCTTCCGATGCCAATTCATATCCCCAATCTCTGAACGCCCCTTCGGTGAACTTCATTATATTGCCCTTATGGACAAATGTCACGGTTCGATTACTATTTACCACAGCATATTGAATCGCTTTACGAACCAGACGCTTCGTACCTGTTATGCTGATAGGTTTTATGCCGATTCCTGAATCTCTCCTTATCTCAACGCCGAATTTTTCTTTCAAGTAATCGATCACCTGAAGCGCCTCATCACTCCCTTCACTCCATTCGATCCCCGCGTACACATCTTCCGTATTTTCACGAAATATGATAATGTTCATCTTCTCGGGATTCTTAACAGGACTCGGCACTCCCTTATAATATTTCACCGGTCTGATACATGCGTACAGGTCTAAAATCTGTCTCAGGGTCACGTTCAGACTACGGAATCCGCCGCCAATAGGTGTTGTAAGCGGACCTTTTATAGCCACAATAAAATCTCTGATAGCAGCTGTTGTGTCATCCGGCAGGTATTCGCCGTATAGATCGTTAGCCTTCTCACCTGCATATATCTCTAACCACTCGATACTTTTTTCGGAACCGTATGCCTTATCTACTGCCGCGTCAATAACTATTTTAGTTGCCTTCCATATATCAGGACCTATCCCATCACCCTCTATAAACGGGATTATAGGATTTGCCGGTACGACTATTTTTCCATTTTCAAACTTAATTTTCTCCCCGCTATCAGGCAGATTTATCTTATCGTATGCCATTTATTTTTCCTGGATTTAGAGTTAATCTTTTTTTACGGTGCTACTTTTTGCTTTTTCTTTTTTCTTCGGTTTTTTATCTGTTGATTTAGTTTCCGCCGGTTTTTTATTCTTGTAATCGGTAATATAAAATCCCGTTCCCTTAAATATTAATCCTGCACCCCCACTTATAAGTCTGACTGCTTTATTCTTTTTACAATCAGGACACTTTTTAATCGGCTCAGCCGAAATATTTTGAAATTCTTCGAACCTAAAACCGCAATTGGAACATTGATACTCATACGTGGGCATGGATTGTATTCTCTCTTCTGTTTATTTTTTCTGACTGAACAGCGGTTATAGCGGCCACCTTAACAATATCTTCAGAGGAACATCCCCTCGACAGATCATTCATGGGAAATTTTAGACCCTGAAGGATCGGTCCTAACGCTTCATAACCGCCCATCCGTTGAGCAATTTTATAAGCAATATTTCCACTATCAAGATCGGGAAAAATAAACACATTAGCCCGCCCTGCTACATCACTTTCAGGAGCCTTTTCTTTACCTATTTTTACATCAAATGCCGCATCGAACTGTAGTTCACCATCCATAAGATAATCAGGGCACTGCTCTTGGGCAATTTGTAAAGCCTCGTTCATTTTATCAATACGCTTGTGGTTCGCGCTTCCTTTAGTGGAAAACGATAGAAATGCTATCCTCGGCTCCTCACCTGTCAGGCTTTTATGAGTCCTGCCCGATTCAATCGCTACAGTCGCTAATTCAGCGGCAGATGGGTCGGGAATCACACCGCAATCGGCGAATGTATACGCCTTGTTTCCATCAGGAGAGATCATAAGAAACGAACTCGATAGGAGCGGCGTTTTTTCATCCAAACCAATGAATTTAAGCGCAGCTCGAATAACGCCTCCGCTTTTAGTGACAGCTCCGGCAATACATCCGGCCACTTTACCGGTAGCTACCATCAAAGAGCCGAAATTGACGGGGTTTCTGACAATTTCGAAGATAGAATCAGCTGATGGATCATTTTCATTTAGTCTACCTTTTACTATCGCAACGAATTCATTTTCATATTCTGAAGCGGAAGGATCGATCAGAGAGATCCCGTCTAAATCGAGATTATTTTCTGTAGCTGCTGATTGAATTTTCCCTACATCTCCAAGCAATGTTACTTCCGCGATATTGGATCCTACGATCATAGTGGCGGCACTGATCACCCTTAGCTCTTCTCCTTCTGGGAAAACCAATTTACAGGCAGCAGTTGTCGCCTTCTGAATAATTCGATCGATCGTATTCAGCAGCTTTTACCTGCCGAACTTTTAGTTCAATTTATCTTCAACATTTTTCGGCACATAATCGGTGATATCGCCGTTAAAACTCGATACTTCTTTAATCAGCGTGGAATTTAAATGGATATATTCCTGCGCCGGCATAAGAAATACCGTTTCTACATCCTCGTTTAATTTCCGATTCATAAGAGACATTTGAAATTCATATTCAAAATCCGAAATAGCTCTAAGTCCCCTGATCATTGCGATAGCATTCACACTTTTAAGATAATCTGCTATCAGACCTTGAAATTGAGCAACTTCGACATTTTCGACCTTTCCAATTGACTGCTCGATCATCTCGATCCTCTCCTCAAGACTGAAAAGTGGAGTCTTTCCCGGATTTACAGCAACCGTGACTATGATCTTGTCAAAGATGCGTAGCCCTCTGTTTATAATGTCTATATGTCCGTTAGTTATAGGATCAAACGTCCCGGGATATACTGCGATTATCAATTTTCACCTCTATAAATGTTAATTACTGTTTCACCGAACTTTTTCACCCGACCGGGTTCAATCGGTAAGGTTTGACTTATTTTCATAGACGTTTCATAAATAAAAGAACCATTTTCAGGTAAAATATTCAATACACACAACGAGAAACGGGATGAATCAGAATACGAAAAAGGACGATCAGCAAATATGAGATCAAACTCAC